>NZ_ALCB01000115.1:0-9062 GCF_000282935.1 Actinomyces sp. ICM39 | reverse complement strand
CACCCGGAACACCAGCGGCGTCACAAGCAACACCGCAGCACCACACACGCATACAAAAACGCCCACCCGGTTCCGGGTGGGCGTATCTGAGCCGCCTGTGGGAATCGAACCCACGACCTATTCATTACGAGTGAATCGCTCTGCCGACTGAGCTAAGGCGGCCGCGCCTGCCGTTCCACCGTCTCCGGGGCGTGCAGGCAACGGCACAACTCTACTGGACGAATCGCGCCGAACGCAAACCAAGACACCCACCGAGGGGATGTCGTGAGTCACGTCCCTACTGGCACATGAGGCCGTCGGCGGGGACGGTTCCCTTCACGAAGTAGTCCTCGACGGCCCGCGTGACGCACTGGCTGGCACCGCGACGGTACGCGGTGTGGTTCCAGCCCTCGACGGAGACGAGGACACCGCTGGCGAGCTGCCCAGACAGGCCCTGCGCCATGGAGTAAGGCGTCGCCGGGTCGTGGGTGGTGCCGATGACGACGATGGGAGCCGCGCCCTGAGCGGTGATGCGAGAGCGCTTGGCGTGCTTGGTCGGCCAGGCTTCGAGGGCGGCCGATGGGTAGCCGACGTACTTGCCGAGGATCGGCAGTTCGCTCTTGAGAGTCTCCACCTGTGCGGCCCACTCATCGATGTTTCCTTCGGGCGAATAGTCGAGGTTGTTGATCGCGTTGATCGCGTCGAAGGAATTGTCCTGGTAGGTGCCGTCGGGGTTACGCGAGTTGAGGGTGTCAGCGATGGCGAGCAGACCGCTACCGTCGCCCTTCTGCCACGCCATTCCGAAGGCCTGCGTGAGCTGCGGCCACCACTGGGTGTTATACATGGCGCCGGTCAGCGCGGTCACGGCTAGATTTTCGGTGAGCGGGCGCGCCGGGTCGTTCGTGCGCATCGGGCTGTCCTCGAGCGAGTCGAGGAAGGAGCGCACGGTCTGGATTCCCTCGTCGAGGCTGCGGCCCATCGGGCACGAGGCCTGGGTCGCGCAGTCGGAGATCCAGTGCTGGAGCGAGGCGTCGAGGCCGCGCATCTGGAGGGCCGAGACCTCGTTGACGCTGAGGGTCGGGTCGAGGGCGCCGTCGAGCACGAAGCGGCCGACGCGCTCAGGGAAGAGCCCGGCGTAGGTGGCACCGAGGAAGGTGCCGTAGGAGTAGCCGAGCAGGTTCAGGGTTTCCTGCCCGAGGACGGCGCGCACCATGTCGAAGTCGCGGGCGGCGCTGACGGTGTCGATGTGCTCAAACAGGCTGCCCGAGTGTTCGCGGCATCCCGCCGCGAACACTCGTGAGTCCTCCTGCACTTCGGCGACCGCAGACTGGGGGGATTCGTCGGCGGTGTCCTCATCGTCGCCGTCGTTACGTTCGTCCTTCTCCAGGTCGGTCATGCAGAAGACGGGGGTCGAGTCGCCCACGCCGCGCGGGTCGAGGGCCACGATGTCGTAGGCCTTGACGACAGCTTCACCGATTCCCTGCGCCGCGTAGTAGGGCAGCGAGGAGACGACGGCGCCACCGGGGCCACCCGGGTTGATGAAGAGCGCGGGCGCGTTCTCCACGCCGGAGCGGTGGATGGCCAGCGCGAGCGTGATCTGGTCGCCGTCAGGGTTCGACCAGTCGAGGGGTGCCTTGAGGAACGCGCACTGGTACTCGCTCGCGTTGGAAGAGTTGATGCCCTGGAAGGAGTCGAAGGTCCCCTCCGCGCACACTCCCCAATCGATCGCCTGCTCGTAGTAGGACTGGGTAGAGCCCGACTGAACCGGGATGGGCGCGGCCGAGGAGGTGGCCGTCGCCTGGGGCACCGGCCCTTTACGCTGGGTTCCGTAATAGCCGATGATGGTCAGGACGATCGCGACGACGGCGAGGATAGCAACGGCGCCGGCCGCGATGGAGCGAGTCTTCATGGCCCCGATTGTAACGGAGAAACGCTGGGTCAGTTTTCACGCCTGGGGGCGCAGCGAAATCGCCATGTCCTCCAGGACCAGCAGGGCGTTTCCGTTCGACACGAGGCGCTTGCGCGCGGTCTCGATGTGGTCGACGCGCGCGAGGGTCTGGCGAGGCGTGGAATCCTGCGCAATCTCGTGCACCAGATCGGACAGGTCCGTGTTGATAAGCTCGCCGTCCCCGCCCACCTGGACCATGAGGACGTCGCGGTAGATCGCGAGCAGGTCGATGAGGGCACGGTCGATCGCGTCGGTGAGGGCGCGCTTGGAGCGGCGCTTCTGGTCTTCCTCGAGCTGGCGGATCATCGTGCGCGAGGCCTTGGTGGCGCTCTCGCCCTCGTCCATGCCGAGCTGACGCAGCAGCTCCGCCTTTTCGCGGGCGTTTCGTTCGCTGACCTGGGCGTCGGCCTGGGCTTTCGCAGTCTCAAGGAGGCGGTCGGCGGCCATGACGGCCTCGCCGACGCTGCGCACGGAGGCGGGGGCGGTGATGATGGCTCGGCGGCGTTCGCGCATCTGGGGGTCGCGGGCGAGCGCGCGCGCCAGGCCGATGTGCGATTGGGCGGCGCGCGCAGCCTCCAGCGCGACATCTGGGGTGGCGACGCCCTCGCGCACGAGCAGGTCGGCGACCGCGCTGGCGGTGGGGATACGCAGGCCGAGGTGGCGGCAACGCGAGCGGATCGTCGCGATCATGTCCTCGGGGCTGGGGGCGCACAGCAGCCACACGGTGTGCTCGGGCGGCTCCTCGATGGCCTTGAGCAGCGCATTCGCACCTGACTCGCCAAGGCGGTCCGCGTCCTCGACGACGATGACGCGCCACAGCCCCTGGGAGGGCGAGGACTGCGCCTGCAGCACGAGGGAACGCGCGGTCTCCACGTTGATGATCGAGGTCTCAGTGGCCGCGAAGACGACGTCGGCGTTCGTGCGGCCCATCGTCGTGCGACATCCCGCGCACTGGCCGCACCCGACGGCCTCGCCCGTGCACTGGAGGGCTGCCGCGAAGGCGCGGGCGGCGACGGATCGCCCCGACCCAGGCGGGCCGGTGATGAGCCAGGCATGGCTCATGGAACGCGCGTCGTCGGAGGTGCGTGCGCCGCCGCGGGAGGCGACGATCGCGCGGGCGGAGGCAGCGGCCTCGCTGAGCTTAGCGACCGCCGCGTCCTGTCCGACGAGCGAGGACCAGACACTCATCATTCATCCCAGAGCGCGCCCTGGGATTCGCCCAGGGCTCCCACCATGGTGGCGGGTTTACGGGACGAGCCCTTGTTCGCGCTCTTCTCGCGCGGCTTCTCGGGGGCCTCGGGGGCCTCGGGGGCCTCAGAGGACGAGGCCGGGGTTTCCTGCACGGGTTCGGGAACGGCGTCCGAGGCCTCGTCGATGGTGACGGAGCCGCCCTCGAAGCGCTCGACGAGGACGCCGCGGATCTCGGAGAAGACCTCGTCGACCGTTCCCACCGCGTCGATGACGACGATGCGGTCGGGCTCGGCGTCCGCGAGGCGCAGGTACTCGTGGCGCACGCGCTCATGGAAGTCCATGGACTCGCGCTCCATGCGGTCCGGGGCGTCGGTGCGGCGGCGCGCGCCGACCTCCGGGGGCAGGTCCAGGAGGAACGTCAGCGAGGGGTAGAGGCCGCGGGTCGCCCACGCGGACAGGGACGCGATCTCGTCCACGCCGAGGGAGCGGGCCGCACCCTGGTACGCCAGAGAGGAATCGATGTAGCGGTCCCCCAGCACGACCGCGCCGCGCTCGAGGGCGGGAGCAATGACCGTGGCGACGTGGTAGGCGCGGTCGGCCGCGTACAGGAGGGCTTCCGTGCGCGCATCGACGTCCTCGGGGCCGTTTTGCACGAGGCGACGGATCTCCGTGCCCAGCTCGGTGCCGCCCGGCTCGCGGGTGACGATGACCTCGCGGCCACGGCTCTCAAACCAGTCGCGCACCGACTGGATCTGCGTGGACTTCCCCGAGCCGTCGCCACCTTCGAAGGTGATGAACACTCCTCGCGCCGCCATCAGCTGTCCTTCTTCGTCGCGGCCTTCTTGGTGGCCGTCTTCTTCGCGGTGGTCTTCTTCGCCGTCGTCTTCTTGGCCGTCGTCTTCTTCGCGGCCGTCTTGCGCGTGCGCTTGGGGGCGGGGCCCTTGGCGCGCTTATCGGCGAGGAGCTCGTAGGCACGCTCGGCCGTCAGGTCCTCCACCGTCTCGGCGCGAGGCACCGTCACGTTGGTCTCGCCGTCCGTCACGTAGGGGCCGAAGCGGCCGTCCTTGACGGTAACCTTCTTGCCCGAGATCGGGTCCTCGCCGAACTCGCGCAGCGGCGGGCGGGCCGTGCCGCGGCCGCGGGTCTTGGGCTGCGCGTAGATGGCCAGGGCCTCGTCCAGGGTGATGCTCAGCAGCTGGTCCTCGGAGGCCAGCGTGCGCGAGTCCGTGCCCTTCTTCAGGTAGGGGCCGTAGCGGCCGTTCTGCGCGGTGATGACCTCGCCCGAGGCCGGGTCCGTGCCCACCTCGCGCGGCAGGGACAGCAGCGACAGGGCGTCCTCGAGGGTGACGGTGGCGATGTCCATGGTCTTGAACAGCGAGGCGGTGCGAGGCTTGGCGGCACTCTTCTTTGTCTTCTTCGCGCCCTCCTCGCCGCCCTCGGCCGCCTCGGGCAGGACCTCGGTGACGTAGGGGCCGTAGCGGCCGTCCTTGACGATGATCGTGTGACCGGTCGCCGGGTCGACGCCCAGCTCGCGGCCGTCGTCGGCGGCGCGGGAGAAGAGCTGGTCCACCAGCTCGTCCGTCAGCTCGTCGGGAGCGACCTCCGGCGGCACGTTCGCGCGCGTCCCGTCAGCCTTTTCCATGTAGGGGCCGTAGCGACCCACGCGCAGCGTCACGCCGCGACCCAGGTCGATCGAGTTAACGGCGCGCGCGTCGATGTCGTCACCCAGGGAGGCGACGTCGTGGCGCAGGCCGCCCTTCTCGCCCGTGCCGTCGGGGCCGAAGAAGAAGCCGGTCAGGAACTCCGTGCCGTTCTCCTCGCCCGCGGCGATACGGTCCAGGTCGCCCTCCATCGAGGCCGTGAAGTCGTAGTCGACCAGGTTCGCCAGGTTCTCCTCGAGCAGGCGCGTTACGGAGAACGCCAGCCACGTGGGCACCAGGTACTGGCCGCGGTGCGTCACGTACCCGCGGTCCCCGATCGTCTGGATGGTAGCCGCGTAGGTGGAGGGACGCCCGATGCCGAGTTCCTCCATGGTCTTGACCAGCGTGGCCTCCGTGTAGCGGCCCGGGGGCTGGGTCTCGTGGCCGTCGGGGGTGGCCTCGGTCAGCGTCGCAGGATCACCCTCGGCGACGTCCGGGAGGGTCTTCTCCGCATCGTTCTTTTCTGCGTCGTAACGGCCCTGGTCGCGGCCCTCCTGGTAGGCCAGGCGGAAGCCCGGGGAGGTGATGACCGTGCCCGAGGCCGAGGACAGCACGTCGTGGCGCTTACCGTCGACCTCGATGCCGGTGAGCACGCGGATCGTCGCCGTGTAGCCGAGAGCGTCGGCCATCTGCGAGGCAACCGTGCGCTTCCAAATCAGGTCATACAGCGCCAGCTGCTGCTTCGACAGGGAACCGGCCACCTCGCCCGGCGTGCGGAAGTGGTCGCCCGCGGGACGGATCGCCTCGTGCGCCTCCTGGGCGCCCTTCGAGGTGGTGCCGTACAGGCGCGGGGACTCGGCCACGGCCTCGGCCCCGTAGAGCTGGGTGGCCTGCTCGCGGGCGGCGCGAATCGCCTGGCTGGACAGCGCCGTGGAGTCGGTACGCATGTAGGTGATGTAACCGGACTCGTAGAGGGACTGGGCGGTGCGCATCGTCGAGGACGCGTTCCAGTGCAGCTTGCGCGACGCCTCCTGCTGGAGGGTCGACGTCGTGAAGGGGGCGGCCGGACGGCGACGGTAGGGCTTGCGGGTCACCGAATCGATGACCGAGGCCGGGGCGTCCGACAGCGCCTGCGCGTAGGCGTGGGCCGTGGCCTCGTCCAGGTGGAGGACGCCGGCCTTGGCCGCCTTCGCGCTCAGCTCGCCCTTCTCGGAAAAGTCAGAGCCGGTCGCGATCGAGTGGCCATCCACGGAGGAGACGCGCGCGCCGAAAGCCTGGCCCGCCGACGTGAACGCCGTGTCGATCGACCAGTACTGAGCGCTCACGTGCGCCATGCGCTCACGTTCCCTGGCGACCACGAGGCGCGTGGCCACCGACTGCACGCGGCCCGCCGACAGGGACGGGCGAATCTTGCGCCACAGGAGGGGCGAGACCTCGTAGCCGTAGAGGCGGTCGAGGATGCGGCGGGTCTCCTGCGCGTCCACGAGGTCGGTGTCCAGGTCGCGCGTGTTCTCCAGGGCGCGCTGGATCGCTTCCTTCGTGATTTCGTGGAACACCATGCGACGCACGGGAACCTTCGGCTTCAAGACCTGCAGGAGGTGCCACGCGATGGCCTCACCCTCGCGGTCCTCATCAGTTGCCAGATAGAGTTCGTCGCACTCCTTGAGGAGCTTCTTGAGTTCGGTGACCTTTTTCTTCTTGTCCGGGTTCACCACGTAGTAGGGCGCGAAACCGTCATCCACGTTGACGGCGAAGCGGCCGAAGGGCCCCTTCTTCATGTCCTTGGGCAGCTCGGAGGGCTGCGGGAGGTCACGGATGTGGCCGATGGAGGCCGTCACGTGGTAGTCGGGACCCAGGTATCCCTCGATGGTGGCTGCCTTCGCAGGAGACTCCACGATCACGAGCTTCGTCGCTGACATTGCCGGTCCCTTCCGTCGCTTCCCCAGTATTTGTAGCACCTCACCGGCGGGTCTACGCGCCGAGGCATCTGGGAGGACCTTACCGCGTCCCACCCGCATCTGGATACCGGGGCCGCTTCCGCGCGTCTCACGCCGCTCGGGTTTGACATTCACGAGGCAGTGGCCGATTCTCGCGCGCGGGCGCGCCCAGGCGACGCATCGGAGGGCGCACACGGCGGTACCTATTACATAGGGGAAGCCCCGTCCTCGTCCCGCGTCCCCATCGTGTCCATCGTTTGTGTGACGGGTGCTTCATCGGGCAGAATCGGGGGCGTGATTGCGAGTTTCCTGTCCGAGATTCCCTTCCCCGTATGGTTCGCCATCGGGTGCGTCGTCGTGCTCCTGCTGAATCACTACGTCAAGCAGGCGGCCGCGCGCGCGAAGGGCGCCGTTCCCGCGCCGCGTGACGTGCGCAAGGCCGGCAAGGAGAAAGACTGGAACAGGCTCAACGAGCACCACACCCCGAAGATCCACGGCAAACGCGAGGACATGGCAACCGACCCTCGGGCGCGCCTGCTCGCCCCGTCCATGGTGTACGCGCTGTGTAACGGCGACCCGGTCAACGAGCTGACGCTGTCGGCCCCGGAGGACACGAAAACCATGCTGGAGCGCGACTGGGGCATCACGGACCGCGAGAGTCTCATCCGTCAGCTGTATTCGCTCCTGCGCGCGGGGCACCGCGAGGATTTCGCGGCCCTGCGCGAACGATGCCAGAAGAAGTCCTGGGCCGAGTCTGAGATCGCGCGCCTGAGCAAGACCGCGGACTCCTCCATGGAGGATTGGGAGAGCCGCTGGCGCATCCGCCGTTTTTTGGCGAACGACCGCGGCATCCAGGACCTCGATTTCGCCGCGTGGGATTTCTTTCGTGCGGCGAACCTGACGCGCGCGGGCGCGGGCATCGGATGGCTGAGCGAGGACGAGGCCTGGGATACCCTCGCGCTGATCAACCGGGCTCTGCAGCACTCCTATTCGTCGTGGGACGAGGCCTGGGAGGCCTTCCGCACGACCCGCTGGCTGTGGGCCGCGGAGGGGGACGCGCAGACCGCTGCCAACGACCTGCACGACCGTAACCGCGGCGAGTTCCTCGTCGGAAAGAACGGACTGTGGACGGCGATCCCGTGGGACGCCCCCTACCCGACGCCCCGCTTCCTCCTGCTCGATGCGCTCGCCGACATGGGCGCGCTGCGTCTGCTGCAGCCTTCGGCGTGGCGCTACGCATCGGCGTGGGAGCAGGACCTGGACGCGCACGCGCGCACCCGCGCCCCCATGTCCATCGGCGGCAAGCCGATCGTCAATTGATCCCCTCAATCTCCCAGTAGGAGACCACCATGTCCGACCAGCGCTTCCCGACCGAGAACGAGGGCGCAAAGCCCGGCGGCAACACCGGTTCTGTCCACGGCGAGGCCCCGCTCATCCGCAAGAAGGAGGAGCTGACGCCCGAGCAGTACAAGCGTCAGCGCAACAACCTGATCCTCATGGCACTGCTCGTGGTCCTCATCATCGCGGCCTTCGTCGCCTTCCCTTACATCAAGGCTGCTCTGCTGGGTGGCGCCGCGTTCCTCGCCCCGGTGGCTGGCTTCGCACCGCTGCTGTTCTGAGGATCTCTCAGTAGGCTCTGTCCCCTCCCCGCGGGCCCCAACGAGGGCTCGCGGGGGAGGTTGTGCGTCACCGGGCGACTGGAGACACACACCCTCACATCCTGTACAATGTTCTGTACATAGGCGAGCAGAGGAGCACCCATGAAGATCATGACCTACACCGAGTCGCGCGCACGCTACGCTGAGGTCCTCGACCAGGTCGTCAACGACCGCGAGGAAATCGTCATCACCCGACAGGGGCACGAGAGCGTCGTCATCATGGCGCTCGACGAGTACGAGTCCCTCATGGAGACCGTCTATCTCATGCAGTCCCCCGCGAACGCCCGCCACCTGCGCGAATCGATCGCGCGTCACCGCGCTGGCGAGGGCGTCGTCCATGACCTCATTGAGCTCGACGAGGACTGATCATGCACATCACGTGGGACGAGGAAGCCTGGAATGACTACGTCTGGTGGCAGTTCGAGGATCGCAAGACGCTCAAGCGCATCAACGCCCTCATCAAGGATATCCAGCGCAACGGGAACGAGGGGATCGGCAAGCCTGAGCCCCTCCGCTACGAGTTCTCCGGGTACTGGTCACGCCGGATTGACTCCCGTCACCGCCTGATCTACCAGATCAGCGATGACGGCAAAGCCCTCTGGATCATCTCCTGCCGCTTCCACTACGGCCAGTAAACAATCACGAGGCCCGGGCTGGTTCCACCCCCACAACAAGTAACGTCACTCTTACGCCAAGCGCCGCGGCTGCC
>NZ_ALCB01000114.1:0-41083 GCF_000282935.1 Actinomyces sp. ICM39 | reverse complement strand
CGGAAGGATTCCTTCCGGGCCGCCCCTGTAGCTTTCAGTGTGCGAAGCGCTCAGCGCTCCACGACCGCCAGCACGTCACGCGAGGACAGGATCTGGAACTCCTGGCCGTCGTACTTGACCTCGGTGCCGCCGTAGCGCGAGTAGATGACGACGTCGCCGACCTTGACGTCGACGGGGATACGGTTACCGTTGTCGTCCACGCGGCCGGGGCCCACGGCGATAACTTCGCCTTCCTGCGGCTTCTCCTTGGCGGTGTCCGGAATGACCAGGCCGGAGGCGGTGGTCTGCTCGGCCTCAACCTGGCGGATGACGATGCGGTCCTCGAGGGGCTTGATGGAGATCGACATTGTCGCTCCCTTTCTTCTTTGTCACGAAGGTGCTCGTCCTTTCCCTGCCGTCGCGGGGGTCAGGTGCAGGACCGGTCGCGGGTGTTCCCGCGTTTCCTCCACGAGTGTAGGCGCGGCCCTGGCACTCGGGCAAGCTGAGTGCCAGGCGCGTTCACCCTGGGCGAGACACCGCCCGCGCTTCGCACCGCAGGCCCCGCACGGCCTCGTCCCTGAAGAGATGGGACAATGAGCGGGTGAGCGCCCTGACCCCCATTCTGTCCTCCCCCGGCTGGGAGCTGCTGGAGTCCCTGCAAGCGAAGCAAGCCACCACTCCCATCCCACTGCCCGAGCTCGGATCCGCCCTGCGTGCCTCCGGCCTCGACGCGGAGCTCGTGGTCGCAGTCCTCACCCAGCTGGCGCTGCGCCAGGCCGCGCGCTCAAAATTTGGCCCGTTTGCCTCCCACATGGTGTTCACGCGCGACGGCCTCGAGCAGGCGACGCGCCTCGTCGTGGCAGCCCGCCACGCTCAGCGCTTCAGGGATTGTGGCGCGACACGCGTCGCCGACCTCGGCTGCGGCATCGGGTCGGACGCCATGGCGATCGCCGGCCTGGGCATGAACGTGCTGGCGGTCGACATCGATCCCGATACCGCCGGCGCCGTGGCCGCGAACCTGCGAGCCTTCGAGGGGGCGGAGGTGCGCCTGGGGGACGTCACGGACCTCGACATGGACGAGCTGGCCGCCGAGGGCGTCGACGCGATCTTCGCCGACCCGGCCCGTCGCACGGGAGCCTCGCGCGGGTCGGCGCGCATCACGGACCCGGAGCAGTGGTCCCCTCCCCTCTCGCTCGCCCTCGGCTGGGCCTCCACGATCGACCGTGTCGGCATCAAGGTGGCGCCGGGCATCGCGTACGAGCACATCCCCTCCTCCTGGCACGCGCAGTGGGTAAGCGTGGGCGGCGACCTTGTCGAGGCCTCCCTCTGGTCCCCCGCGCTGTCCCCCGAGGGTCGCGGGCGCTCGTGCCTCCTCTTGGACGAGGCCGGGGCCGCCCATTCGCTCTCCACACCCGAGGGGTACGCGCCCAACGCTCCCGCGCCTCGCGTGGAGGTCGCGCCCCTGGGTGCGATAATCGCCGAGCCCGACAGCGCGGTCATCCGATCGGGTCTCCTGGGACGCCTCGCGGACGAGGTCGGCGCGGGCATCGTGTCCGAGAAGATCGCCTACCTGACGGGGGATGACCTGCCCGATTCCCCCTTCTACGACCGCTTCGAGGTCCTCGCGGTGACCAACCTGCGGGCAAAGGCGATTTCCGCCGAGCTGCGCGCCCGAGACGCGGGCAGCGTCGAGATCAAGAAGCGCGGAGCGGACATCAGCCCCGACGACCTGCGTAAATCGTTGAAACTGGGCGGAGGCGACGAGCAGCTGACCATCATCGCGACGCGCGTGGACGGGCGCCATCGCGCGATCATCTGCCGACGGTTGGCTAAAAACCTGTAAGGAAGCTCTCCGCCGACACCGCTCGCTGCCCTGCCACAATGGAGGAAGCCAGCGAAAGGATCGACATGTCTTTGCCCTTCGGTTCCTCCCAGCGTTCCACGATCGGTGTCGAGTGGGAGCTCCAGCTCGTTGACCGCGACTCCCACGACCTGCGCCAGAGCGCGGACGCGATCATCGACCGCGCCACGACTGATGGCAAGCTCTACCCGGGCGTCCACCGCGAGATGCTGCTGAACACGATCGAGGTCGTCTCCAAGCCGCGTTCAACCGTCGCCGAGTGCATGGCCGACCTGATGGACTGCGTCGACTACCTGACTCCCCTGGCCTCGGACCTGCGCATTGACCTGGCGACCGCCGGCACGCACCCCTTCGCGCGCCCCGGCCGCCAGCGCGTCACCGATTCCGAGCGCTACGCGCAGCTGGTGGAGCGCACCGCCTACTGGGGGCATCAGATGCTCTTGTACGGCGTCCACGTGCACGTCGGCGTCGAAGACCGCGCGAAGATCCTCCCGATCCAGGCAGCCCTGACCGCCCATCTGGGCCACCTGCAGGCCATCTCCGCATCCTCCCCCTTCTGGGCGGGCGAGGACACCGGCTACGCATCCAACCGTGCGATGGTCTTCCAGCAGCTGCCCACCGCCGGCATCCCTCGCCAGTTCGCGACGTGGGAGGATCTCGAGGCCTACACGGACGACATGATCCGTACGGGCGTCATTGAGGGCTTCGACGAGGTCCGCTGGGACATCCGCCCCTCGCCTGCCTTCGGCACGATCGAGAACCGCGTGTATGACGCTGCGACCAACGCGACCGAGGTCGCCACCTTCGCGGCCTTCACCCACGTCCTCGTCGAGCACTTCTCGCGCCTGTACGACGCGGGCGAGCCCCTTCCCTCCCTGCCGGATTGGTTCGTCGCCGAGAACAAGTGGCGCTCGGCGCGCTACGGCATGGACGCGACGCTGATCGTGTCTCGTGACGGCGCCACCGAGAGCGCGCGCGACGGCATCGCGCGACTGAAGGAAGAGCTGGCTCCCGTGGCCGCCGACCTGAACTGCGCGCGCGAGTTCGCAGGCCTGGAGACGATCCTGACGATCGGTGCCTCCTACGAGCGCCAGCGGGCCGTCGCGGCAGCCGCGCGACCCGGCCAGGGCCTCGACGCGGTGGTGGACCTCATGCGCGCGGAGATGAGCGCGGGGCGCCCCCTGGCTCTCGCCGAGTTCGCGACCCTGAACGTCTGACGCTTTTAAACCGTTGCCCCGCGTCTTCACCGGCGCGGGGCACTGTCGTCACCACCACACACTCACAGATAGCATTCAGGCGACTCTCAGAACACCGCCGTATCCTTGAGGTGGCTCGAAACTGACGCTGAGAGGACACTCGCCCGTGGTACAGGAAGCAACACAGACACCCGATACCGGCGGCGCACCATCGACGCTCGTCAGGATCATGTCCCCGATCGGGACGACCCTCCAGACCATCTGGCTTCTCCTCTCCTCGCTGACACGCCTCACCATCCGCTGGCTGTCACGGTGCCCGGCTACCGCCGTCCTTACGGTCGCCCTGACGATCGTGTCGGCGACCTACTGGGTGTGGCGCGATCAATTCACGGCCCTCGAGGCCGACCCGTCCAGCCCTCACTGGTGGTCGATTCTCTCCTCCGTCGGCGCGGTTCCCGGCAATTTCATCGCCACAGCCGTGCTTGGCATCGCCACTATGATCATTGCGGGCGGCGCCGCCGAGAGACACCTCGGTACACGCGCGTGGGTAGCCGCTGCGGCCGCGGGACAGATCGTCGGTGTCGCAGCCACCTGGTTGACGCTCCCGCTGCTCACCAAGGTGTTCTCCATGTGGGGGCAAACGATCGACGAGGGCAGCCTGTGGGGTACAAGCCTCATCCTCGTCGCCCTCGTGGGCGCCGCAGCGCAGTCGCTGGCCTCTCACTGGCGTTGGCGCGCCCATTTCCTCCTCATCGGAATCCTCCTCCTGTCGGCGGCTATCCTCGGATCGGCGATCTCGTATGCGCGCGTGTGGGCCCTCCTCGCGGGCATCGTGGCCGCGCGGCTGGCGGGGGTTCGCGGGGCGCGCAGCGGGTCCGGAAACGACATCACGATCGGACGCCAGCTCGCCTCCGTCGCCGCCCTGTGCTGGGCCTGCGCTGCCGCGCTGACCGTCGTCTCCTCGGCCCCCGAGGGACCACTCGCGCAGATGCGCTGGTCGCTGGGCCCCGCGTGGTGGCTCGAGGGCCGCACCGGCGTCATCACGACTCTGCTGTGCCTGGCCCCCATCACTCTTCAATTGATCTTCGCCTACGGGCTGCGCAAGGGCAGGCGCGCCGCCTACTTCGGCACTCTTATCCTCCAGCTGGTCCTCGGTCTGTCAACGGTCGCGGCGACGGGTGTCGCTCTCGCCCAGGGCACCGACGAGAACGGGATGGCCAGGCCCGAGCTCGTCACCACGGCCTCGCTCCTCCTCGTTCCGGTGATCCTTAACGCCGCCCTGTGCGTCATCACGTGGTGGGTGCGCCGTTCCTTCACGATTCACGCGGAGCCCTCCACGACCTCGACCCTGGTGCGGCGCTGGCTGCTCCTCATGGTCGGCTGCGCGGGCGCGGTCCTCGTCCTCGGGTTCCTCACGAAAGACTCGTTCATCCCCCTCGAGGCCCTCAATTCCGGCGACGACCTGACCGTCACCGACTATGCGACTCCCCTGCAGATCCTCCACGACTACACCCTCGCGCTGCTCCCCACGGCGACGGCTTCGATCTTCGAGCCGTCCCTGGTTCCGATGACCCTCTTCGCCGAGGCGCCCGTCCTGTGGGTGCCACTCGTCGCCTGGGTCGGCACCCTCGCCATCATCCTGAGCGCTCTGCTCGCTCGGCCTCGTATCCCGCTGTCCTCGCCGCTCGAGAGCCTCACGTCGCTCCTGCGCGCCCACGGTGCAGGCACCCTCGGGTGGATGCAGACCTGGGAGGGCAACCAGGTGTGGGTGTCCCCTACCGGCGAGGCCGGGGTCGCCTATCGCGGGTCGGGCGGCGTCGCGCTGACGGTCACGGACCTGGCGTACGAGCCAGGCAAGGCCTCCGAGGCGATCGCGCTGTTCTCAGCCTTCGCATCCGACTCGGGCCTGACCCCCGCGCTCTACTCGGTCCACGAGGAACTCGCGCAGGCCGCGCGCGAGGAGGGCTGGACGATCATGCAGGTCGCCGAGGAGTCGCTGCTGGACCTGCCCGGCCTCGCTTTCAAGGGCAAGGCCTACCAGGACGTGCGCACCGCGATGAACCACGCGTCCCGCGAGGGCGTTGAGGCCGTGTGGACTACCTGGGAGGAGTGCCCGGCGGGCTGGCGCGATCAGATCACCGTCATCTCCGATTCCTGGAGCGCCGACAAGGCCCTGCCTGAGATGAGCTTTACGCTCGGCAGTGTTCGAGAGCTTGCAGTCCCTGAGACGCGCATCCTGGTCGCCATCGATGAGGAGTCGACGATCCATGCCGTGACCTCGTGGTTGCCGATCTACCGCGACGGAACAGTCGTCGGCCTGACCCTGGATGTCATGCGTCGGCGCACTACCGGGTGGCGTCCCGCGATCGAGTTCCTCATCGGCAAGGCCGCCCTGGCGGCGCAGGAAGAGGGGCTAGAGATCCTGTCACTGTCGGGCGCTCCCCTGTCGCGCTCTGCCGATGACACCTCGGCCTTTGGCCCCCTCACCGACGCGCTGGCCGCCATCATGGAGCCGCTCTACGGCTTCACCTCGCTGCACGCGTTCAAGCGCAAGTTCAAGCCCCGCACGCAGTCCCTGTACCTGGCGGTGCCGGATCCGTCATCCCTCGCAACAGTCGGACTGGCCATCTCGCACGCGTACGTGCCCCGTGTGTCCCCCGCGCAGACCCTCACGCTCGTCGCCTCGGTCGCCGGGGGCCTCGCCAAACTCGCCGCAAAGGGCGTCGGAGACCTGCGCTCGACGCGAGCTGCTTCCCGGGAGAGCAGCCCCGACACGGATGCGCTCGCTGCCACGGCCTCGTCCGATGGTGGCGGAAAGGAGCGCCGATGAGCGCCCTGGGAAGCATCCCCCTCACCTCGCTCAAGACCCTCGTGGTGGTCGCCGTCCTGGCGATCCTCTCTCTGCTGGCGGGGGCGGTCCTTCTCGCCCGATCTGCCCCCTCGCGATGCCCGGGACGCACGAGGCGGTGGCTCGGTCGCACGGTCGTCCTCCTCGTGCCCACAATCCTTATCGCGTCCGCGGGGGCGCTCGTCTTCAATCGTTCGCTGGGCCTCGTGAAAACCAGCGGGGATCTAGCAAAACTCGCCTTGTCGTCCGTCGTCGGCACGACCGCCCAGTCCGGCGGCGAGGCCAACATCAACGCGCAGTCCGCCGCCACATCCGAACTCGACGCGACCTTCACGAAGACCGAAGACGGCATGCTCCAGACCACATGGACCGGCCCCTCGAGCGGGATCACCCTGCCCGTCTTCGTCATCACCCCGAGTGGTTACTCCCCCACTGACGGTAAGACCTACGCGGTCATCGAGCTTCTGCACGGCTTCCCCGGCGGCCCCGATGGCATCCTTCAAAACCTCAGCATTCAAGAGGAACTCGACAAGGCCATCGCAGCAGGCATCATTCCCCCCACAATCGTCGTCGCCCCTGATCTCAACGTCGACGAGGAGGCCCACGACTGCGCCAACATCGAGGGACGTCCCGCCGTCTACACGTGGGTGTCCCACGACGTCCCCGAGATGATCCGACACAACTTCCCCAATACGACGTCCAATCGCGACGCCTGGATGATCGGAGGCTTCTCCGCGGGAGCCTACTGCGCGATCTGGACGGCCCTGCGCACGCCCGAGACCTACGGCGCCGCCGCCTCGCTGTCCGGTTATGACACGCAGATCGAGGGGCAGATGACCAACCAGGGCGACCAGTACTTGGCCGACAACACGCTGTCGACCATGCTGGCCAATCGCACGCCGGATGGGCTGCGCATCTACGCGATGGCCGCCGGCGACGACGCCGTTGGCGGCGCCTACACCGCCCTCAAAATGGCCTCCGCCGTCAAGGAACCCGACACGGTGACGACGGATGTACCACCGACCGGCGGACACACGGGCCCGCTGTGGCGCGAACACATTCCGACGATGCTGGCGTGGTGGGGTTCCTCCGACCGGGTCTCCCGGGCCGTCGGGGCCGCATCGACGGCGGCCACCGCTCAGTCATCCGAGGCCAGCTCGTCCATTGTGCCGGTGACCACCGTGACCCACGAGGTGCCGCCGACAGCTCCGAACGGCTACCTGACGCTGGGGCTCCTGATTGCCGGCTTACTCGTCTCGCTCGTGCTCACGTGGCTTGTCGCGCCGCACTGGCAGTTGCGCCGCCACGAAGACGAGCGCGATCAGGCCGACCATCGACACCGGGCGCGTCACCGCGCGCAGCACTCGGACCTGTTCGCCTCTGTGCCGCGCCCCGTGCTCCGGGTACTCGGATACCTGGCGCGTCTGACGTTACTCGGGGCCACCACGGTAAGCGCCGCGATGCTCATCGGCATCGCCGCCAACATGTCGGGCGGCTTCTACACCTCGTGGGGATCGGTCGCGCAGAGCTTCATGGACGGCCTGCGCTAGTCTCGACCCGCGTTCTCAGGCGCGCGGCGGCATGTAGGTCGTCGTCAGCTCCATGCCGGAGTCCGGAGAGAAGTCCCAATCCGACGGCGGCAGTCCTGCCGCGACCAGCTCGGAGCCGATCGCCGCGATCTGCGCACCGTTGTCCGTGCAGAAGCGCAGAGGGGGCATGCGTACCGTGACACCCGCGGCCTCGGCGCGCTGCGCGAGCAGGGTGCGCAGCCGCGAGTTCGCGGAAAAACCGCCGCCGACGACGATCGTGTCGCATCCGGTGTCCAGTGCCGCACGGACGGCCTTAGCCGTCAGAGAGTCGTTCACGGCCTCGGAGAACGCCGCGCAGACGTTCTCCTTGCTGACGACCTCACCTCGGGCAGTAGCGCCCTCGATATAGCGGGCAACGGCGGTCTTGAGGCCCGAGAACGAGAAGTCGTACTTGTGGCGTTCCTTGTCCTTGCCAGCAGCCAGGCCACGCGGGAAACGGATCGCCTCACGATCCCCCTGCTGGGACAGCCGATCGACGTGTGGGCCGCCCGGGTAGGGCAGGTCGAGGAGGCGTCCAACCTTGTCGAAGGCCTCGCCAGCGGCGTCGTCCAGGGTTCCACCCAGCTCGACGACGTCGGTCGCGATGTTGCGGATTTCGAGGATGTTGGAGTGGCCGCCGGAGACGACCAGGCCGATGAAGTGCTCCGGAAGCGGCCCGTCAGCGAGCTTATCGACGGCCAGGTGCCCGATCACGTGGTTGACGCCATACAGGGGCTTGCCCAGGGACGAGGCCAGGGCCTTCGCCGCACAGATACCGACGGTCAGCGATCCGACGAGGCCGGGTCCAGCCGCGACCGCAATCGCGTCCACGTCGGCGAGGGTCACGCCCGCCTCGTCCAGCGCCGCATTGAGCGTCGGCAGGAAAGACTCCAGGTGGGCGCGCGACGCAATCTCAGGGATGATGCCACCATAGCGGGCATACTCATCCATCGACGTGGCCGTGCGGTCGACCAGCAGCTGCGTTCCGCGCACGAGGCCAACGCCGGTCTCGTCGCAGGTTGACTCAATACCAAGGACCAGGGGTTCACTCACGTCCCCTAGTTTAAGCCGCGCTCAACTCTGCCGCCGCGTGCGCAGGCGGATTGGAGCGCGAATCCTCAGGAGTCGGCGTCTACCTGCGTGCGGGGGCGCAAGTTTGCAACGAACATCGCGGCTCCGGCTACCACCAGCACCAGCAGCGACCACGGGAAGAGCGAGTCGGCAATAGGCTTGATAGACGGCGATCCGAAGAGGACTCCCAGGAGCAGAATGACCGACAGGATCGCAAAGACAAGCATCGCGCCGATTCCAATCGTCGCGCTGACCCAGTAGCGTCGCGTGTGCGTGTTCGGGCCGCTCTCATCGAATTGCATGGCAGAACTCCTCTCTGAGCCGATGATGCTTTCATGATACGCCGCACATGCCACCGCGATGGGCTATTTGACGCCCTCCACCGCAGCTGCCTCGCCGTGTCGACGCACCGTGTCTCGCCGCCGAGCCAACGCGCTTGTGCATCGAACATGCGGGAGGGCCCGACGCTTTCGCGCCGGGCCCTCCCAACAGGCCACTCCAGTCGAATCAGACGCCCTTGAAGGCGGCCTTGCCGAGCTGGCGGTTGAGGTTTGCGATCACGTCGAGCGGGATCTGCTTGGGGCAGACCTCAGCACACTCGCCGATGTTCGAGCAAGAGCCGAAGCCCTCCTCGTCCATCTGGTTGAGCATGTTGACGACACGCTTGTAGTTCTCGGGCTTGCCCTGCGGGAGCAGGCCGAGGTGCGTGACCTTCGCCGAGGTGAAGAGCATCGCGGAGGCGTTCGGGCAGGCAGCCACGCACGCACCACAGCCGATGCAAGCGGCGGCCTCGAACGCACGATCCGCGTCCTGCTTCGGGACCGGGGTCGCGTGCGCGTCGGGGGCTGCACCCGTGTTCACGGAAATGTAGCCGCCGGCCTGGATGATGCGATCCAGGGCGCTGCGGTTGACCACGAGGTCCTTGATGATCGGGAAGCCCGATGCGCGCCACGGCTCGATCGTGATGACGTCACCATCGTTGAAGGAACGCATGTGCAGCTGGCAGGTCGTGGTGACCTCCGGGCCGTGAGCGATACCGTTGATGACGATGCCACACTGACCGCAGATGCCCTCGCGGCAGTCGGAGTCGAAGGCGATGGGTTCCTCGCCGCGTGCGAAGAGCTCTTCGTTCAGGACGTCGAGCATCTCCAGGAACGAGGACTCTTCCGAGATTCCCTTCACCTGGTATTCATGAATTGCGCCCTTGTCTTCGGGACCGTTTTGGCGCCAGATCCTCAGTGTCAGGTTCACTTGTAGCTCCGCTGCTTCAGCTCGATGTCGTTGTAAATCAGGTCTTCCTTGTGGAGGATCGGGGGCTCGCCTTCGCCAGCGTATTCCCAAGCCGCCACGTACAGGAACTTGTCGTCGTGACGCAGGGCCTCACCCTCGGGAGTCTGGGACTCCGCGCGGAAGTGGCCGCCACACGACTCTTCGCGGTGCAGCGCGTCGATGCACATGAGCTCGCCCAGCTCCATGAAGTCGGCGACGCGGCCGGCCTTCTCGAGGGACTGGTTGAGTTCACCGATCGACTTGCCGGGAACGCGAACGTTCTTCCAGTAGTCGGCGCGCAGCTCGCGGATCAAACCGATGGCCTTCTTGAGGCCTTCCTCGGTGCGCTCCATGCCGCAGTATTCCCACATGATCTTGCCCAGTTCCTTGTGGAACGAGTCCACGGAGCGGGTGCCGTTGATCGACATGAGGGTGTCGATACGGCCCTGAGCCGACTCGAGAGCTTCCTTCACCGAGGGCGAGTTCTCGTCCAGCTTGGGCAGGTGGAAGCAGTGCGCCAGGTAGTCGTTGATCGTGTTGGGCAGGACGAAGTAGCCGTCCGACAGGCCCTGCATGAGCGCCGAGGCACCCAGGCGGTTCGCGCCGTGGTCGGAGAAGTTCGCCTCGCCGGCCACGTACAGACCGGGCAGGTTCGACTCGAGGTCGTAGTCAACCCACAGGCCACCCATGGTGTAGTGGACGGCCGGGTAGATGCGCATCGGCACCTCGTAGGGGTTGTCGCCCGTGATGCGCTCGTACATGTCGAAGAGGTTGCCGTACTTGGCGGACACGGCGGCCAGACCCATACGGTTGATCGCGTCGGAGAAGTCGAGGTAGACGCCGCGGGCGACACCGTCGATCTTCGGGCCGACGCCGCGGCCCTCGTCACACATGTTCTTGGCCTGACGCGACGCGATGTCGCGGGGCACGAGGTTACCGAAGGAGGGGTAGATGCGCTCCAGGTAGTAGTCGCGATCCTCTTCGGGGATCTGACGCGGGTCCTTCTCACAGTCCTCAGCGCGCTTGGGAACCCAGATGCGGCCGTCGTTACGCAGCGACTCCGACATGAGGGTCAGCTTCGACTGCTGGTCGCCGTGCTGGGGGATGCACGTGGGGTGGATCTGCGTGAAGCAGGGGTTGCCGAAGTAGGCGCCCTTGCGGTACGCACGCCAGATGGCGGTCGCGTTGCAGCCCATCGCGTTGGTGGACAGGAAGAACACGTTGCCGTAGCCGCCGGTGGCGAGGACGACCGCGTCGGCGATAAAGGTCTCGAGCTTGCCGGTGGACATGTCGCGGGCGACGATGCCGCGGGCCTTGCCCTCGTCGACGATGAGCTCGACCATCTCGTGACGTGAGTGCTCGGTGACGGTACCCGCTGCGACCTGACGCTCGAGCGCCTGGTAGGCGCCGATCAGCAGCTGCTGACCCGTCTGGCCACGCGCGTAGAACGTACGGGACACCTGCACGCCACCGAAGGAGCGGTTGTCGAGGAGGCCGCCGTACTCGCGGGCGAAGGGGACACCCTGCGCGACGCACTGGTCGATGATGTTGGCGCTGACCTCGGCGAGGCGGTAGACGTTGTCCTCGCGGGCGCGGTAGTCGCCGCCCTTGACCGTGTCGTAGAAGAGACGGTAGACGGAGTCGTTGTCGTTGCGGTAGTTCTTCGCGGCGTTGATACCACCCTGCGCGGCGATGGAGTGCGCGCGGCGGGCGGAGTCCTGGTAGAAGAAGCAGTCGACGTTGTAGCCCATTTCGCCGAGCGAGGCGGCGGCAGCGCCGCCCGCGAGGCCGGAGCCGACGATGATGACGCGCAGCTTGCGGCGGTTGGCGGGGTTGACGAGCGCGGCGCTGAACTTACGCTGTTCCCAGCGCTGAGCGATCGGGACGTCGTGGGGCGCCTTCGTGTCGGCGATCTTCTCGCCTTCACGGTAGAGGCCGTGGATGAGTGTATCGGTCATGATTGCGTGCCCTTCCTCAGTGGATCAAGCCGGTGACGATGGCGACGGGCGGGGCCATGAACATCACGAAGATGATCAGACCGACCACGCCCGAGAGGAGAACCAGGGGCTTGCGGGTCGCGTTACGCACCCAACCGAGCGACTGGAACATGGACCAGAAGCCGTGGGAGACGTGGATGCAGGCGCAGCCGACGAACACGGCGTACAGGATCACGAGGACCGGCGACTGGAAAGAGGCGACCATGCGGGCGTAGGGCGTGGTGACGTCAGCGCCGAAGTTCGCGAGCTTCGCGGGCAGGCTCACGGTGGTGAAGTGAGCGATGTGGAAGATCAGGATCAGCAGGATGAGGACACCGCTCATACGCATGGTGCGAGCCGCGTAGGAGGCCGAAGCGGACTTCTTCACGACGTAGCGCGTGGAGCGAGCGCGACGCGAACGCTTCCACGTGTAGGCGGCGGCCCACAGGTGGATGATGAGCATCAGCGCCATGGCGGCGCGGAAGACCCAGATGAATCCGCCGTGCGGGAAGATCGGCACGAAAGCCTCTTCATGCAGCCAGTGCGCGTAGTCGTTGTAGACCTCCGCGCCCAGGAACATCTTGAGGTTGCCGTAGGAGTGGAACAGCAAGAAGAAAACGAAAACGAAGCCCGAGACGGCCATCAGCTGCTTAATAAAGACGCTGGTGGTCCACGCGCGGCGCTTCTTCGTTGCGACATTTTGAGTGGCCATGGCATGAGCATATCGACGCTTTTCGTCCGCTTCGTAGGACCATGGCACGACGCCCCGCGCGCCGCGTGGCGACATGCTGTCATTTTCCGCTATTTTCCGCGGCTATTGAGACCTCTCATGCCCGCAGCCGCAAGGGAAACATGTGGGACCAATGGTCCCGTCAACGGGGCTCGAATGACACGATTTTTGATACACCGACCATACCTATTTGGTGGCGGTCGTCGCACTGCCTCAGATGAGGGAAGCCCTCATCTCGACGGCCTCTTCGACGGGGTTGCGAAAGTAGCGCGGTCGGCGGCCAATTTCGACGAATCCCCGTGTCTCGTACAGGTGGATGGCACTCTCGTTCGAGGGTCGCACATCGAGGAAGATCTCGCGTGCTCCGGCCTCGCGGGACCATGCCAGGAGGGCGTCGAGAATCGTCGCTCCGATGCCTCGTCCGCGGGCGTGGGCGCGCACGCCGATCGTCATGACGTCGGCCTGATCTCCACCTACCTTGGCGCCGCCGTATCCGACGACGTCTCCGGAGTCATCCGTGGCGATCCAGTACCGCGAGGCCGGGGAAGAGAGCTCCTCGGCGATCATGTAGGGGGTCCAGGGGTCCTCGGAGAACACCTCGGCCTCGAGGGCGGCGAAGAGTTCGAGGTCGCCCGGCCCTGCGGCGCGCAGCGTAGCATTCACAGGCGCGCGGTGGGCTGACCCTGAATGTCGGGGCGACGCAGGTAGAGGGGATCGGTGTGCAGGCGGTCCTCCTCGCCGCGCGATAGGCGCGTGGCGACGATACGGCTCATAACGGCGGGATCGAGGCTCACCTGGGGGCCGATGTCCGCGTGCGCGAGCGCGTCGGCACTGTGCGCGGGAATCGGGGCTCCAGCGACGACGAGGCCGGGGGCGGCGCGCATAGCGCCCAGCAGTGTAGACACGTCCCCCACCTCGAGACGCCCTTCGAGAGTCACATCGTCGGGACCGGCGGCCAGGTAGGAACCCCAGTAGAGTTCGCGGCGGCGCGCGTCGGCAATCGCGTAGACGCGAGCGTCGGGAGCCAGGAGATCGAGGCCCTGGCGGGCGATGACGTCGAGCGCGGACACACCGTAGGCGGGCACGCCCGCGACGGCGGCAAGGACACGGGCTGAGACGAGGCCGGCGCGCAGTCCGGTGAAGGGTGCAGGGCCGGTACCCACGAGGACTCGGTCAATGCCAGCATCCGCGAGCTGCGCGGGCAGGCCGGCGGCCTCGAGGGCCTCACGCACGAGCGGGGTGATCGATTCGGCGTGGTGGCGCCCGGAATCGTTGTGGGCGCGGGCAATGACGCGGCCGTCATCGACGATGGCGACGGTGGTGGCTGCTTGGGTGTCCAGGGCTATCTCTCGCACGGTGTGATCCTACTCGTCGGCGTCGGCCTCGTCGATGCGTGTGCCGCCGTGGGCAGCGACGACGCCGTCGAGCAGACCGTCCCATCGGTGACCGTAGGCGCGCAGGATGATGCGCCTACGACCGTCATCCATGTGCTCCAGGTCGATGACATCGCCATCGTGGTCGGCCTCGCCACCCGACGCGCGGCGCACCTCGATGGAGAGGCGCTCAGCGCTCATGGCCTCGGTCTTGCCTTCGCCCCACTCGACGACGGTGACGGCCTCGTCAAGGGAGGAATCGAGGTCGAGGGTCTCCAGGTCACTGAGGTCCGTGATGCGGTAGGCGTCTGCGTGGATAAGGTCCGGGCCGCTGTGGAGCGAGGGGTGCACGCGGGCGACGATGAAGGTCGGGGAGGCGACGCGTCCGCGCACGCCCATGCCGACGCCGATTCCCTGGGTGAGGGTGGTCTTGCCCGCTCCGAGGCCGCCCGAGAGCATGAGGAGGTCACCGGCCGCCAGGATGCGACCGAGATCTTCGCCGAGCGCCCGCGTCTGGTCTGCGTCACGGGTTGCTACCTCGAACGTGGCGGTGATGGTCTCACTCATGCGTGTTCCTCTCCTGCGCGAGCGCTGCGTGCCCCCGGTAGGTGCGGGGGATGTGGGTACCCAGGTGGGTGACGATTTCGTAGTTGATCGTAGACGCGGCTTCGGCCCAGTCGTCGGCCAGGGCCTCACCGCCTGCACCCGAGCCGAACAGGATGGCGATGTCGCCGGGGGCAGCAGGGGCATCCCCACTGCGTGCGGTCGGCGTTCCGGGGCTTGCCTGTGCAGGGCCCAAGTCAACCACGAACTGGTCCATGCACACGCGTCCGATGAGGGGCGCGTTGAGGGGGCCGGAGGCGGTGTGGACGACGACGCGCGCCTTGTTGGAGGCAGCGCGCAAGATACCGTCGCCGTAGCCGAGGGGAACGAGGCCGATCCATCGGCGCGTGGGCGCGACCCAGGTTCCGCCGTACGAGACGGGGGTCCCCTCTTCGATGACCTTGACGGAGGTGAGGGGCGCGCACAGCTCGAGGGCGGGGATGAGGCCGAGCTGCTCAGACGTGGCCACCGCGGGGTCGGGACTCAGCCCGTACAGGCCGATGCCGGCGCGGACCATGTCGTAGTGGGCCTCAGGGTGCCACAGGATGCCCGAGGTTGCGGCCAGGTGCCGGATGCGCGGCGTGATGCCGGCATCGGCGAGGATCGCTAGGCCCTCCTCGAAGATGCGCACGTGGCTGGCGGTCGAGGCATTGCCCGCCTCGCTGGGGTCGTCCGCGCGGGACATGTGACTCCACGCACCCACGACATCGACGAGGCCGTCATCGGTGGCCATCCGCAGGGCCGAGGCCAGGGCCGGCAGGTCGGCAAGGGTGGAACCCGCGCGGGACATACCGGTGTCGATTTTGACGTGGACACGCGCGGGGCGGCCAACCTCTCGGGCGGCGGCACAGATATCCGCGAGAACCCAGGTCCACGACACAGACACGTCGATATCGGCCTCGATGGCGGCCGCGAAGTCTGAGGAAGAGGTGGAAATCCACGCGAGGAGAGGCGCGTCGGCTCGGGGCACCCCGGCCTCGTCGAGGCCTCGGCGCAGCGTGAAGGCCTCGGCCAGCTGGGCGACACCCAGCCAGTCGGCACCACCGTCGAGGGCCGCGAGCGCGACGGGAACGAGCCCGTGCCCGTAGGCGTTCGCCTTGACGGTGGCGAGCTGGAGCGCTCCCGGGGCAGCGGCCCGCAGGACGCTGAGGTTGTGCGTGATGGCGGCCAGGTCGACGGCCGCGCACGACGGGTATCCCCGTCCCTCGCTTTGAATGTCTGTGACAGTCACTCCCCTAGTATCTCACGGTCGCGGGTCCACGCCGGGCCTGCGGCGTCACAGGGCCTCCCCCGCGCAGTCAGCGGGCGGAGTCTGCGAGTGCGAGAGGAATCGCCTCTGCGATGTCCGCGGCCTGGATGGGCGCGAATCCACCGGCAGCCTCGGCGGCGACCTGAGCAGCGCGCCCATGGAGGGCGACGGCAGCGGACAGGCGCGCGGGGGTAACGGCCTGCGCTTTGCCGTCCGGACCGGGCACTGTCTCCGCGTCCGCAAGCGGTCGCGCGAGGATGCCGGCGAGGAATCCCGCGAGCACGTCCCCGTTTCCCGCGACGCCCGCCCAGGAGGTCGTCACCTGGCCCACAGTCGGCATGTAAGAGCGCACGAGACGACCCTGCGGCAGCGTGTCTACGTCGGGCCACGCCTCCGCGGCGTTGAGCGCACGTTGGAAGGCCTCCTGCACCTCCGTGTCCACGTATTCG
Organism: Actinomyces sp. ICM39; assembly: GCF_000282935.1. Taxonomy (NCBI): domain Bacteria; kingdom Bacillati; phylum Actinomycetota; class Actinomycetes; order Actinomycetales; family Actinomycetaceae; genus Actinomyces; species Actinomyces sp. ICM39. The sequence continues at coordinate 24,911 of NZ_ALCB01000114.1, read as the reverse complement.
AAGGAGTACACGATCGTGACGGGCCCTTTGAGAATCACGTGACAGCCGGTCGCCTCGTGGAGCGCGCGGGCGTAGCGCAGAGGAGAAGCAGCAACCTCGGTCCGCGTCACCGGAGTGCCGAGGCGTCCCAGGAGTCGCGCGGCCTCGCCGTAGTGAGGGGTAAGGACGGTGGCGTCGGGCTTGATGGAACTCGCCAGCTCGGGGACGAGGTCGAGTGCCCACGCGTCGATGACGAGGGGCATGCCCGATTGCCCACAGAATTGCGCGAGCTCGAGCGCGTCCTCGCGGCGCTCCTCGTCGAGGCCGGGGCCGATGAGGGCGGACTGGATGCGCCCGCCGACGGTGACGACGCCGGGTTGGTCGGCGAGCACGAGGTCCTGGACGCGCCTCGTGGAGTTCAGGCGCACCATGCCCACGCCCGCGGCCAGTGCGCCGCGCGTCGCGAGGAGGCCCGCGCCCGGGTAGGTGTCGGATCCGGCGACGAGCCCGACGACACCGCGGGCGTACTTGTCGTCGGAGAAAGCGGGGACGGGGACGACTTCGTGGGCGGAGAAGGCCTCGTCGACGACGTAGAGGTCGTCCGCGCCGATCACCCCGTCATCGCCCTGGGTGCGGCCCATCCCGTTGCTATCCCAGTCCATCGTCACGAGGCTGATGTCCCCGGTGAACTCAACGGCGGGGGGCAGGACCTGCGCACGCTTGTAGGTGCCGACGGCAAGCGTGTGGGTGGCGCGCAGGATCGGACCCGTGATCGCGCCGTCGTCGTCGGTCAGGCCCGAGGGGACGTCGATCGCGATGACGGGGCGCGGTTTGATGGCGGAGAGCCTGTTGAGGACCTCCACGGATTCCGCGAGCACACCCGTGAGCGGGCCATGGGCGCCGGTGCCCACGATGCCGTCGATCCAGGCGTGCGCGAGGAACACTTCGGACCACGCGGGCGTGTTCTCAATGGAGCGCAACGACTGGCCGTCCAGGTCGACGATGCGCACGCCCGCTTCCTGGGCGGCGGCGAGGGCGCGGCGATGGCAGCGCTTCTTCAGGAGGTAGGCGGTCGCCCCGATTCCTCCGCGCGCGAGGATCGCGCAGGCGTAGAGGGCGTCCCCGCCGTTGTCTCCGCCTCCAACGAAGGCGGTGACTCGGCTAGCGATCCAGTCGACCCCGTCATCGTCGCCGCTTTCCTCAGCATCCGCGTTGGGATCGGTGTCCTCGCCGTTCCAGCTCACGGGCAGGTCTGCGTAGCGCACGACCGCGGCCGCGACCTCGCCCGCGACATCGAGCATGTAGCGGTCCGGATCGCCCTCGGACACCGCCTGGTCAACGCACTTTTTCTCCAGTTCCCGCGCGTCGGCGAAGGACAGGGCAGCTCCATCAATCGTGAACATGGGCCATATTGTGTCACAGCGCGCACTCCCCGGGCGGGCACTTGCGCGACGACGGCGCCGTCGCGCTGGTCAGGCGACGTCGAGTGTCTTGGCGACTCCCGCCAGGACCGCGCCCACGATAACGAGGGCGACGCCGATGATGGTCCAGCGCAGTTCCTTGCGCGAGCGCGTCTCATGAAGCCACAGAATGCCCAGCGGCGTGGAAATCAGGATTCCCAGCTGCGAGAGGGTGAAGCCGGTGCCCGCGCCCAGCTTGTTGGAGTTGAGCTGGAGCAGCAGGATGGCGGTGCCCCACAGGACGCCGTTGAAGATCGAGGGGATCATGCGGCGGTGGCGCAGCGAGTCCTCGGGGTCGACGCCTCCGCGACCCTGGATCGCGAAGAAGATCGCGCAGTAGACGGTGTAGCCAACCGCCTGGGGCAGGAGGAACTCGGCGGGCTGAATCTCAAAGAACTTGATGATGAGCGGGAAGGCGACGAGGCCCAGCGTGGAGGTGGTCAGCAGGACGGCGCCGCGCTTCCAGTCGAGGGAAGCAGCGTCGGAGCCGGACTCGGAGCGCGACAGGAACCAGATGCCGACAATGAGGACGGCGATGGCGGCGAGGCCGTAGGGCAGCGCGCCGCCGTGGAGCCACTCACCGAAGATCGCGATGCCCGCCAGGGACATGAGGACCAGCTGGCCGCCGGTGGACAGGGGCATCGTGCGGCTCATGCCCAGGACGGAGTAAGAACGCAGCTGATCGCACACGCCGACACCCAGGAGCAGGCCGGTCAGGAAAGACACACCCAGGTTCAGCGGCGTCCACGCGGGGTGCAGGAAGGGGGTGGCGACGGCGGCCATGAGCAGGCCGCCGAGGACGGCGCCCATGACTCGCTGGCGGTCTGATCCGCCGGTCTTTCCCATCAGCGTCGTGGCGACGCCGAAGAAGACAGAGGGCAGGATTCCGATAAGGATCATGGACAGGGTCATGTGCGCACCTCCTGGGGTGGTCGCGGCCGTCGTTTCACGAGGCCGGGGCTGACTTGCATTGTTGGGCGCGGCGCGCGCGGCGCCACCCTTTCCACGCTAGTCACCCCCTCCCCCACCCTCGCGCGCCCGATCGCCGTTTTGGCTAGTGTTTCACAGCGTTTTCGTGAACGCATTCACGCTTGACGGACCATTCGATGACGCAGCACACCTGGGCGCTTTTCTATCTGACGGGGCGTCATAAACACAGCACGGGCCTCGTCCCGGATGAGGAACGAGGCCCGTGAGCGTTCACGGGGTACCAGCCCCGCGCGGGTGGATCACTCCACCGTCACGGACTTGGCGAGGTTGCGAGGCTGGTCGACGTCGAGGCCCTTCACGGCGGCGAGCTCGCAGGCGAAAATCTGCAGCGGCACGACGGTCAGGAGCGGCGCGTACAGGGTCGGCACGGCGGGCACGCGGAAGACGACCTCGGCGAACTCGTCGACCGAGGAGTCCCCCTCCTCCGCGATGATGATCGTGCGGGCGCCGCGGGCGCGGACCTCGGCGATGTTGGCCAGGACCTTGCCGTGCAGCTCGGGGCGGCGCGGGGTGGGCACGATGACGATGACCGGCTGACCCTCGTCCACGAGCGCGATCGGGCCGTGCTTAAGCTCGCCGGCGGCGAAGCCCTCGGCGTGGATGTAGCAGATTTCCTTGAGCTTGAGCGCGCCTTCGAGGGCGACGGGGAAGCCGACGTGGCGGCCCAAGTAGATCACCGAGGTCGCATCCTGCATCGTGCGGGCGAACTGACGCACGCTCTCACCATTGTCGAGGACGCGGGAGATCGCGGCGGGGATGGCCGCGAGCTTGTCCATGTAGTCGGCGATCTCGTCGGCGTACTTGTTGCCGCGCACCTGCGCCAGGTACAGGCCCAGGATGTAGCAGGCGGTGACCTGCGCGGTGAACGCCTTGGTGGAGGCGACCGCGATCTCGGGGCCCGCGTGCGTGAGGATCACGGCGTCGGACTCGCGCGAGATCGTCGAACCGGGCGTGTTGACGATGGCGACGACCTTCGCGCCCTGCTCGCGGGCGTGACGGATCGCCTGGATCGTATCCATGGTCTCGCCGCTCTGGGAGATGGCGACGACCAGGGTCTTCTCGCCGACGACCGGGTCGCGGTAGCGGAACTCGCTGGAGAGCTCGACCTCGACAGGGATGCGGCACCAGTGCTCGATCGCGTAGCGGGCGACCTGTCCGGCGTAGGACGCGGTGCCGCAGCCGATCATGATGACCTTGTCGACGGAGCGCAGGACGTGTTCGGGGATGCGTACCTCGTCCAGGGCCAGGTGGCCGTGGGAGTCGATGCGGTCCGCCAGCGTGGCACCCACGGCGTCGGGCTGCTCGTGGATCTCCTTCTCCATGAAGGTCGGCCAGCCGTTCTTGGTGGCGCGGTCGGAGGAGAAGTCGACCTCGTACGCCTCGCGCTCGACGGGGTTACCCGCGGGGTCGATGACGGTCACGCCGGTCGCGGAGACGACCACGACCTCGTCCTGGTCGACCTCAACGGCGCGGTTCGTGTGCTCGACGAAGGCCAGGACGTCGGAGCCCAGGAAGTTTTCCCCGTCCCCCAGGCCGATGACCAGCGGGGAGGAGCGTCGGGCCGCGACGATGACGTTCGGAGACTCGGTGCTCAGCACCAGCAGGGTGAAGGTGCCGTGGAGCTGGGCGGTGACGGCGCGCATGGCGACGACCAGTCGGCGCGCCACCTCCTCGTCTGCTCCGGTCAGTCCGGCGACCGCTCCCTGGTACGAGGCCGCCTCCGCCTGGTCGTAAGCGCGGGCCAGCAGGTGGACGACCACCTCGGTATCGGTCTCGGAGGCGAAGGTATCGCCGTCGGCGATGAGGGCGGCGCGCAGGGCATCCGCGTTTTCGATGATGCCGTTATGGACGAGGGAGAAACGCCCATCCGGACTGGAATGAGGGTGAGCGTTCGCGACCGTGGGACGGCCGTGGGTCGCCCAGCGGGTGTGTCCGATGCCCGCAAAGGCATCGGCCGGGGGCTGCGCGTCGAGCTCTTCGGAGAGGTTGACGAGCTTACCGAGCGCGCGGCGCACGTCCAGGTGATCCGGGGACGCCAGGGCGATACCCGCCGAGTCGTAGCCGCGATATTCGAGGCGCGCCAGGCCGCCGAGGACAACCTCGCGACTACGCTGGGACGCCTTGCATGCAATATGTCCAACAATTCCGCACATAGCACCCATTGCAACACACCGACCCCCCTGCTAGTCAGTAACGTGTGTCGCTTCACGTGGTGATCTAAGTGCGCACGACCACAAACAAGTGGGGCACAATGGGAGCGTGAGCATCACCGAGAGCCCCTCGCCCATCCCATCCCCGGCCTCGCCGACCGTCTCGCCTGACGAGCAAAACCCGGCCGCCGCGCGCAACGCCCCCAATCCCTACGCGCGCTTCGATCGCTCCGAGTGGGACCGCCTCGCCGATCGCACTCCCCTGCCGCTCACTCAGGAGGACATCGACCGCATCGCCTCACTCGGCGACCCCATCGACATGACCGAGGTCGACACGATCTACCGGCCCCTGAGCGCACTGCTGCAGCTCTACATCGACGGGCGCCGCCGCACCGCCGCCGAGCGCCATGCCTTCCTCGGAGAGCCCGAAGGCCACTCAACCCCCTTCGTGATCGGCATCGCCGGCTCGGTCGCCGTCGGCAAGTCGACGGTCGCGCGCCTCCTCCAGCTGCTGCTCTCCCGCTGGGACTCCACCCCGCGCGTGGACCTGGTAACCACCGACGGCTTCCTCTACCCGAACCGGATCCTGCAGGAACGCTCCCTCATCGCCCGCAAGGGATTCCCGGAGTCCTACGACCGCTCGGCCCTCATCTCGTTCCTCGCCTCGGTGAAGGCCGGCAACCCGCACGCGAAGGCCCCCGTGTATTCGCACGTCACGTACGACATCGTGCCCGACACCTACATCGACGTGGATCGCCCCGACATCCTCATCGTCGAGGGCCTCAACGTGCTCCAGCCTCCCCGCTCGGCGCCCGGATCCATCTCGGTGGCCGTCTCGGACTACTTCGATTTTTCTATCTACGTCGACGCCGACGAGAAGCTCATCGAGCAGTGGTACGTCGATCGTTTCCTCAAGCTGCGCGCGACCGCATTCTCCCGCGAAGACTCCTACTTCAAGACCTACGCATCCCTCACCGACGACGAGGCCGCCTCGACCGCCCACGTCGTCTGGAACGCGATCAACCTGCCGAACCTGCGCGAGAACATCCGCCCCACCCGCGAGCGCGCGACCCTCATCTTCACGAAGGGCCCCGACCACCGCGTCGAATCGCTGTCGATCCGCAAGGACTGATCCCATCCACACACAAACGAGGCCGCAGCCGGAAAACCCGGCCACGGCCTCGTCTCATGTGGAGCTAACGGTTAGCCGATCCACGCGCCCGAGGGCGTGAAGTGATACCACGACCAACCGATGAGTTCCCAACCGGTGGCCATGGAGCCGTTCGAGCGCAGGTAGAACCAGACGGGTCCTTCCTGGTACCAGCCGGTGGTCATCGCGCCATTGGCACCCAGGTGGTACCAAGTGCCACCGAGGAGCTGCCAGCCGGTGACCATGGAACCGGAGGGCGACAGGTAGTACCAGGCGCCGCCGTCCTTGACCCAACCGGTGCGCATGACGCCGGAGGAGGACAGGTAGAACCAGGTCCCGTCGATCTGGGTCCAGCCGGTCGCCATCTGGCCGGTCGCGGGTGCGAGGTAGTACCAGGAGCCGCGGTCCATGATCCAGCCGTACTGCTGGGCGCCGCTGGAGCCGTGGTAGTACCAGTGTCCACCGTCGTAGACCCAGCCCATCTTCAGGTAGCCGCTCGCGTCGAAGCGGTAGGTCTGCCCGTCGATGACGAGGGTCTCGTTGGCCGCGTAGGTGCCGTCAGAGTAGCTGTACCACCAGCCGAAGTAGCCGGACTTCCACTGGCCGGTACGAGGCTGGGGCGCGGGATCCGGGGTCGGAGCCGGGGTCGGGTCCACGGTGGGCTGTGGCGCCGGGGTGGGATCGACGGTCGGCTCGGGAGCCGGGGTCGGGTCCGGAGTGGGCTGCGGATCGGGCGTCGGCTGCGGGTCCGGCGTGGGGGTGGGGTTCTCGATCGTCACCCAGTACAGGAAGCGCGAGTCGCCGCCACCAACAGCGTGGAGCACGACCTGCGAGGTCTCGCCCTCACCCAGCTCGACTTCCTGCGTCGTCTTGTCGGCCGGGTTGACGAGCATCAGGTGCGCATTCGCAGCCGGCTTCTTGACGGTCAGGGTGATGTCCTGCGCGGTCTCAGCCAGCGAGCCGTTGTCGGTGCGCGGGTCGAGGAGGTAGGACGGGTAGCGGGTCTGGCCGGTCAGGGCGTTGACAACCATGAAGCCCTTGGGGGCCGTCGTGGAGTCACCGAAGATTTCGGCGGACTTGGCGGTCTCCAGGCCGCCCAGCTGCTCGAAGTAGCCGACGACGACGTCGCCGGGCATTCCGTCATTGACAGAGCCGACGTTGGTCACCGACATGTCAACCAGGCCGACGGCCTCGTTGGCGGCCTTGGCCTCGTCGCCGGAGGCGAAGTCACCGTACTTGTAGCCGCTCAGCGAGGGGGCAGTGCCGCGAGCCGCGTACTGGCCGGGCTTGTAGGCGACAAACGTGGAGTTCATGGCCTTCGTGTAGTTACCGATGTAGGTGACGTTGCCGAAGATGTTGGAGAACTCGTAGAACGAACGCGTCGGCGCGCCATCGTGGTCGATGATCGAGGAGCGGTCGTAGCCGTTGTACTCCATGCGGAACAGGCCGAACCACTTCTGGCCGGTCGCCAGGCCCAGGGAGGGAACGATCGACTTCTCGGAGGCGGACACGTTGGCGTCCCAGTTGTAGTCCAGGTACTGGCCGTACAGGATCGGACTGGAGCCGTCACCGGTGAGGCCCTTAAGGCCGTATTCGCGCTGCTTCTTCCAGGTGTTGGTGTTCAGCAGGTCCATGACGACCCTGCTCGGAGCCGGGCCGCCGTTGGCGCCCCAGTAGTACTTGTCCCAGCTGAGCAGGTCGGGCTTGGCGTTCTCGACGTAGTAGCTCAGGTTCGCGTCGCGGTACCAGGAGGGGTCGTCCCAGGAGTTGGCGTGGACGACGGCGCCGGGGATGTTCTGCTTGGACCAGGAGAACCAGTTCTTGAAGCACTCCGACTCGACGCGGTTGAATCCGCCCTCATCGCCGTACTGAATGTCGACCAGCGTGGACGCGTAGGGCTTCATGTAATCGTTCATGAAGTCGCGAGGTTCGCCCGCGTTGCACATGCTGTTCTTGCCGGTGGGGGCCTTGGCGAGGGCCCACGGCGCTCCCTTGCCCAGGGACTCCATCATGGGGGTGTTGAACATGGGCAGGTCGTAGAACATGGGGAACGCGCCGCCCGTGAGGTCGCGCTCGTTGGCGTCGAAGCCGCCGCGGCCGTAGCCCTCGGAGGGAACCCACGCGGGCATCATGACGCCGTACTGCAGCGCGAGGGCCTGGGCGCGGTTGACACCCCACTTGCCGTCTCCGGGGTTGAAGCCGGAGTAGCGCTCGTACATGGAGTTGTCGACAGCAGGAGCCACGGGGGTCTCGCCGGCGGGCAGGCCCCACACCTCGACGTCGTTGAAGGTCACGGCGGTGGCGATGTTCTGCGGGGTCTGGGGCTCGGTCTCGTCGTTCATCCAGATACGGATGTTCTTGGCGAGGTGGTAGCTGTTGAAGTCCCAGTACCACAGGCCGCGCGCGTCGCGCGTGAGCGAGCCGTGGGTGACGATGGTCTTCCATTCGCCGCCGTCGGCTTCCTGGACCGCGATGGCCACGGAGTTACCGCCGTGCCATCCCTGCACGCCGGCGGGCAGTGTCGGGGTGCCCCATCCGTTGACGCGGTGCACGTAGCGGGCCTCGCCCAGGTGCAGCTCGATGCCGGTGACACTGCTCGACCACTCGTTCGCGCGAACGAGCGGATCGGAGGTCCACGTCGTCGTGGGATCGAGGTCGGTCAGGGCCGCGTTGTCGGCCTCGGTGCCGCCGTTGGCGGTGGCCGTCACGGGGACCATGACGTTGCCGCGGAAGTCGGTGTCCACCTTGGTGATGTTGACGACGTAGGTGGCTTCCTTGCCGTCCTTGCTCACCGTGGCCGTGATGACGTTCAGGCCGGTGGTGAGGTCGAGGTTAGACACGCGTCCGTCGGCATCCGGGGTCGCACCATTGATGGTGACGGTGGCGCCTTCGACCGCGCGAATGCGGGCCGAGACGGTCTTAGCGTGGTAGTAACCGGTGGCCTTGTAGGTGTGCGTGCCGGGGGCGAAGTCAACGGGCTTGCCGGGCTCGCCGTAGGGCAGCTGGTCGATGACGAAGTCAACGACGAGGTCGGAGGCACCCGATCCCTGCTCGGGGGCGTCGGGGTGCGGAACGACGGGGCGCACTGCTTCGTGGTTACCGCCGGTGTCCTCGTTGCCGTAGGAGGTGATGGCGTTACCGTCGGCGTCGCAGGGCAGGAGCTTGATGTCGGACAGCGCCATGTCCTTCTTGCCGGGGGCGAGGGAGCGCAGGCCGGTCAGAGCGAAGACTCGCTTCGTGGTCGCCGGGAAGGTGACGTACTGTTCCTTGTTTCCGAACTGGAGGTCGCTTCCGTGCTTGACCTCGGTGCCACCTTCCCACTTCCCCGCTGCGACGTTTGTCTTCCAGTCGGCGAAGGAGGCTTCTGCGGCCGGGTTGCCGGGATCCTCATCGAAGGCAAAGACGCGGTATTCGCCGGGGAACTGGTCGTTGCCCAGGGTCGAATCGTAGGTGGGGCGCGGGGTCAGGCCGAGTCCGCACACCTGGGTACCGGGGGTGGGGTTCTGGACGGCGAGGGCGTGCGGGTATTCATCGAGGCCGCCCTTCCACTTGGTGGTCCAGAACGTCTTGGTCGCGTCGGTACGGGTCGTGTCGTCGTCGACGAGGGCTGCGATCGTGCCGTTGGGTGCGCTTTCACCGACCTTTTCTTCGGAGGTCGCCCACAGGACGGTCGGGTGATACGGGGTTTCGGTGGCGGCGACGGCCGCGGCTGGTGCGAGGCCAAGCATGGTGGCCGCAAGAATCGGGGCTCCGAGTGCACCGATGATGGGTCTAGTCCCCATGAGTTTAACTCCTTCGTCAGTATGGGGGTGGTGACTGGGATCGGCCGTTAGACGACCGAAAATCCACAATACCTAACACGTGTTAGTTTTTTGAGAAGGGACCTCCTTGCAGGTAGAAGAGATCCCCGCGGGTGCGAGAAGCACCCGCGGGGAGAAGGATCAGAACTTCAGGCCGCCATCTTCGATGCCACGGAAGAAGAACTTCTGACTGAAGGCAAAGACCAGGACAACGGGGATCATCGCCACGACGGCGCCCGCCAGCACGAGCTGGTAGGTCACACCCTGAGGCGAGTTCTGGATGGCCGTCAGCGTCAGCATCAGCGTCTGCTTGTTCGGGTCGGGCAGCATGAGCAGCGGGAAGATGAAGTCAGACCAGGCGCCAATGAAGGACGTCAGGCCGACGACGGTCAGCGTGCCGCGCACCTGGGGCAGGAAGATCGACCAGAAGCGGCGCAGCTCGCCCGCGCCGTCAATGAGGGCCGCGTCCTCGATCTCGTCGGGGATGCCCATGAACGCGGCACGCATCATGAGGATCTGGAACGGGCCGATCATGGCGACCATCCACACGCCGGGGAGCGTGTTGTACAGGTCCAGCTGCACCATCATCTTAAACAGCGAGAGCATGATCGACTCGAAGGGGAAGATCATGGCGGACAGGACCACGAAGTACATGATGTTGCGGCCGGTCCACCCGCGCCTCGACAGCATGTAGCCACCAATGCACGACAGGATGACGTTCGAGGAGACAGTCAGGGCCGCAAGAATCGCGGAGTTCTTGATGGATAGCAGGATGTTGGTCCGCTCGAAGAGGACGTAGAAGGAGTCGAGCGACCACTGCTGCGGCAGCATGGTCGCGCCCTGACCGAAGACGGATTCGCCGGGTGCCTTGAAGGCCGCCATAAGGGGCAGCACGAGGGGGCCGACCAGGATGAGGGCGACGACGACGAGGAGGGCGTAGCGGGCGACGAGGGCGCCACCGCGCATCTGACGCGAGGCAACGTTGCGCCCCTGGCGCTCGAGTCGGCGTTCCTTGCGCCACTCGGCGAAGCGCTCACCGAAGGTCGCGGTGCTCGAAGTTGCGGTGCTCATGAGTCTTCAGCCTTCCTCTGCAGGCTCTGCGAAGCGATGATGAAGCCGAACGTGATGAGGAACAGGCACACCGAGGCGGCATCGCCCTGTCCCAGCGATCCGAAGGTCGGGTCGACGATTCGGTCTCGGATGTACATCGTGAGTGTCTTCGTGGGCGAGGCGGATCCACCCAGCAGGTAGACCTCGGTGAAGATCTTGAGGCAGCCAATCGTCGTCAGGGTGGCGACGAGGAACATCATGACCTTGACGCCCGGAACGGTGACGGTCAGGAAGCGCCGGATCGGGCCGGCTCCGTCAAGCTCGGCGGCCTCGTACAGCGACTTGTCGACGTTCGCGAGGGCCGACAAGTACAGGATCATGTAGTAGGGCAGGCCCTGCCACAGGGTGATGATCATGGCGCAGAAGAGGATTAGCCACTGATTCGACAGGAATGGAATCGGGTCGAGGCCCCACGATGCCAGCATGTTGTTGATGGGGCCGCGCTGGTCCAGGAGGTAGCGCCAGGCCAGGGAGATGACGACCAACGAGGAGATGGCCGGCAGGTAGTAGAGGGCGCGGAAGAAGCCGATGCCTGGCACGTGCGACTTGACGAGGAGAGCCAACAGCAGCGGCAGGAGCACCATGAGCGGGACGACGCAGACCGCGTAGATGAGGGAGTTCGTCAGCGACTGCCAGAACTCGGGATCCGACAGCACCGCGGTGTAGTTGTCGATGCCAACGAAGCGACCGATGCGCCCCATCGGCTTGGTCTTCGTGAACGACACGTAGACGGTCGTGATGAAGGGGTAGATGTAGAAGGAGATGACCGCGAGGACCGGGAGGGTCACCCACAGCCAGGGAACCCAGCCCGGGCGGAATCGGGCGGCGCCATTGAGGGAGCGCGCCTGTGCGCTCTTACGTATCGGCATACCAAAGTCCTTTTTCAGGGGTGCGCGGGGTCGTGAGCCGGCGGCCCGACGCTGGGCGAGGAATGCGTCGGGGGCCGAGGCCTAGCCTCGGCCCCCGAGCGTTCAATCAGTCTCCGAGAGCCTTGAGCTTCTCGTTCATCTGATCCTGAGCGGTCTTGAGGGCGGTCTTGGGATCGACCTCACCGCGGATGGCCTTGTTGACGTTCTCAATGAGGGCGTCCTTCACGGCGCCGGTCGCGTAGAAGACGTCGGTGTAGGCCTCGGCGTCCTTGGCGGCCTTAGCGGCCTCCTCGTAGGCGGCCTTGAAGACCGGGTCGTCGGCGATCTCCGGCGGGTTGGCGACGAGCTTGTCGAGGGCGTCGGTGGCAGCCGGGAAGATGATGGCGCCGCCGTCGTGCGTCCAGGCGTACTCGTTCTCAGCGTTGGTGATCCACTCGGCGAACTTCATGGCCAGGGGGGCGTTCTGCGTGGTGACGGAGACGCCGATGTACTGGCCTTCGAAGACGGGCTTGATGCCGGGGTTGGTCGGGAACGGGCCGACGCCGGTGTTCTGGTAGACCGTCTCGTTGTTCTTCTTGACGGACTTGAGGAACGAAGCGTTGGGCGTGCCGAAGGCGAGGTTGCCGTCGGTGTAGGCCTTGCCCGGGTCGGGCTCGCCGGTCAGGGAGTCCTTCGGGATGGCGCCGGAGGCGTAGAGCTCGGAGAGCTTGGTGACGTAGTTAATCGCGGCCTCGTTGTCGGCGAAGTCGAAGGCGGTCTTGTCGGCGTTGAGCAGGTTGACGCCCATGCCGTGCAGCTGAGCGATCATGTACCACTCGGGCGAGCCGTAGATGCCGTAGTCTCCCTGTCCGTCGGCGCCGACCTTGGCGGCATCCTCGAACAGCTCATCCATGGTCTTGGGCGGCATGTTCTCGTCGAGACCAGCGCGCTTGAAGACTTCCTTGTTGTAGGTGGTGATGTAGGGGCCGAAGTACCAGGGCAGAGCCGTGTGGTGGTCGTTCGCACCCAGGGCGGTGGAGTCCCAGATGGACTTCACGAACTTGTCGCCGATGCCGGGGGCCTTGACGTCGTAGTCCATGAGGAGGTTGGACTTGGACAGGGCGAGGATGGTGGAAGAGGGAACGTTGATGACGTCCGCCATCTTGCAGTTCGAGGCCTGAGCGGTCACGGTCTGGTCGAACTCGGCGCCGCCGCCCTGGTCGGTCCAGTTGATCTTGACACCGGGGTTGGCGTCCTCGAATTCCTTGATCTTGGCCTTGAAGAAGTCGCCGAAGTCATTCTGCAGACCCTGGGTCTGGAACGTGATCTCGCCTTCGACCTTCGAGGTGTCGATCTTCGAATCGTCAAGGTTGCCCGCGGGGATGTCGCACGCGACATCGGGCTCGGGAATGGAACCGGTAGCGGCCGAACCACCGCTGGAGCTGGTGGTAGAGCCCGAGCCGCCATCGTTACAGGCAGCCAGGCCGAGGGTGCTGAACATGGCGAGGGCAACAACGCCTGCGGCCATCTTCTTCTTCAACATGCGAAACCTCCGTTGGTCCGTTTTTGTTGGTCGATCGATGGGATCGAGTCACTAACTATCTCGTGTTAGTTGATGTCTGAATCATAGCGGCCTGTTGCGCAGCTCGCATCATTTGCCAGCAACTTTGCGCATCGTTATCAAGCCGCAACATAACAGGTTGGGGCTTAATCACCCCCAACCTGGGCAATTACGAATGTCATGTCCGTATCGCGCATCATGCCAGCGAACTCGGGACGAGAGTCAGGCCCGCACGAACGTGTGCCGATTCCGTCCTGGAAGGCGTCCAACCACAGGAACGTACGCTCGCTATCAGGCAGGTCCTCCCAGTGCGAGGCCTCGGCCAATTCACGCTCGCTCCACGGCGACACGCTCCACCCCAGTGGCGAGGTGGGGAGGATGAGGAACTCCCCAACCTCGCCTCGCAGGGAGAGGGCCTCCAGGTCGAGTCGCTGGCCGCCCTCCTGGGGACGCACGCACACGTCCCACAGCTTCGAGACCTCGGCATGCCCGCACCCACGAGCGCCGGGCACACGCATGTCGGAGTATCCAATGAGGGTGTCGCCGAGCCACGAGGCTTCCCACTGCGAGCCGGGCATCTCGATGCGCACGCCGAGGCGCGGGACACGCTCGGGCCAGGCCCCGTAGGGGGCGACACGAGCCGAGATTGAGAGCGCGGAGATGTCACCCACGCGTACCGGGCGGTACTCCCACGTGAGTGTCGCGCCGAATTGCGCGGCGGGCGGCGACCAGCGCTCGACGACGCGCTGGCACTGCTCGTCCCCCTCGATGGATACGAGGCGTCGACGCAGCAGGTGCAGACGGGCCTGTTCCCAGCGGGCCGCGTGCGAAGTACCGTGCTCGCCGCGCCCGACCCCGAGGGGACCGAGGTCGTCCTCGTCAATCCCCCAGTAGTCGACGGGGCCGCGCCCGCGGTCATTATCGGTGGGCGCGCGGAAGACGCTCAGCTCGACGGACACGGGCAGGTCACCGACCCGCACCAGGCGCCCGCGCGAGTCGAGCGCGTAGGGACGGTCGACCTCGTCGATGGGACGCACGGGTTCGACGGGGGCCGAGGTGAGGGACCGCAGGCGGGCATCGTCGCGTCCACTGCCCGCACGTTCCAGGGCCTGAGCAAGGGCTGGCGCATCGGGGGCCATCGCCTGAACCCACGCCCAGGTGCCTGCGTAGGGTCGAGACAGCGCGTCGACGAGGCCGTCGCACACGAAGCTGCCGTCGTGGACCTCCTCGCCGAAGTCGCCGCCATAGGACAGGGCTCGTCGCCCGTCGGGCAGGGTGCGCCACAGGGCATGGTCACGCCATTCCCACACGAATCCGCCAGCGTGTCGGGGGTGACTCATCTGTGCGGCGTAGCCGGAGGCGTTTCCGGGGCCTGTTCCCATCGCGTGCAAGTATTCGCACATGAGGTAGGGGGCGCGGCGGATACGCTCGCGCGCGGCGTCGTCAACCCGCGCGGCGACATGCGTGGGGACGGCAACCTCGGCATGGGGATCGCTCTCGTCGAGGACGGCGGCGACTTCCTCCAGGGTCGGGTACATGCGCGAGTAGATGTCCGTGTATTCGAGGGCATGGTCGCCCTCGTAGTGGACGATCGCCCGGGAACCCGTGCGCTCATGGACCCAGCGCGCACAGGCGACCAGGTTCGCACCGGTGCCGGACTCGTTCCCCAGGCTCCAGCTCATGATCGAGGGATGGTTCTTGTCGCGCTCGAAGGCGCGGACCGTGCGATCCATGTAGGCATCGGCCCAGCGCGGGTCGTCGGAGGGATTATCGATCCACTCCCCCACACCCTCGAACCCATGCGTTTCGATGTCACCTTCGAGCATGACCCACAGGCCAATCTCGTCGGCCAGGTCGAGCACGCGGGGGTGGGGCGGGTAGTGAGAGGTGCGGATCGCGTTGATTCCCATGGACTTCATGAGGGCCAGGTCCTCGCGCACCCACTGCGCATCAAAGACGCGCCCCTCGTCGGCGCGCACCTCGTGACGATTAACGCCGTTGAGGGTCAGGGGCTCGCCGTTGGCCATGAGGACGCCGCCTTCGATGGACACGCGACGGAAGCCGATGCGCAGGCACCGCTCCCCCGCGTCGAGGCCTTCCGAGCCCTGGACGCTGACGCGCGCCTCGTAGAGGGCTGGGTCCTGCGCACTCCACGGGCGCACGCTGCCCACTTCGATGCGGCCGCTGCGGTAGCGACCGTCCTCGCCGCGTTCGAGCGAGCAGGCGAACGACCAGAGGCCGTCGATGCTGAGATGCCCGGACAGATGAGCTTCCTGGGCACCGCGCACCCGGGCTTCGATGGTCACATAACCCACCCCGGCCTCGTAGTCGGTGTCGATCCACAGGTCTTCGATGGCGCCGGGAGCGAGGCGGCGCAGGCTCACCGAGCGGAAGATGCCAGGCAGCCACCACTGGTCCTGATCCTCGAGGTAGGAGCCGGGGCTGAACTGGTGCACGCGCACGGTGATCGCATTGACGCCGGGGTGCACGGCCTCGGTCACGTCGAACTCGTGGGCGAGGCGCGAACCGCGCGCCATACCGATCCACGTGCCGTTCACCCACACGGTGGCCTGACTTTCAACGCCGTCAAAACGCAGACGAATGTGGCCACCCTGCCAGTCAGCGGGGAGCTCGAAGGTGCGACGGTAGTCGCCGACCGGGTTATCGTCGGGCGGGAACGGCGGGTCGACCGGGAAGGGGAAGTCGACGTTGGTGTAGGCGGGGCGCCCCCAGGCGCCATCGCCGCGCAGGACCCAGTGGCTAGGCACGTCGATCTCGGACGCGTCACCGGCGGGAGCGGGCTCATCCCAGGGCTGCTCGACGTTGACGAAGGGGGCGGGGTCGGTGCGGTGATAGGCGAAGCTCCACATGCCATCGAGGCTGAGAACCCCACAGTCGTCAGCGAGGTGCGCGCGCGGAGGCACAAGCGCGCCCGCGCCGGGAGCATAGGAAGGTAGTATCGATATCACGTCTCTGTGCCTTTCGGATGTCATCATCGAAACTCCGATCGTCAGAGATAAGACTAACACGTTATAGTTGTTGTGTTTCAACGAAACGCAACCGAGGATTGGGAGCCGCAGCATGGAGCGCGCAACCCGGGCCGACGTCGCCCGCGCAGCAGGCGTCGCACCGTCGACCGTCTCGCTCGTCCTCAACGGACGAGGCCGCGACGTGAAGATCGCGCCCGCCACCATCGACCGCGTCAAGCAGGCCGCACGCGAACTCAACTACATCCCCAACGCAGCCGCCCGGTCGCTGCGCCGCGGCAAGTCCCACCTCATCGCTCTCCTCATGGCCGAGCTCCCGGACGACCCCTTCGTGCCCGTCGTCCACACGGTCCTCACGACCGCGATGATCGATATCCAGCGCCACGGCTACCTGCTCCTCCCCCTCTTCCAGTCCGGCGACGGCGCTTCAGATGCCGAGGTCATCCGCGGAGTCCTGGGCGACACCCAGCTGGCGGGCATCATCCGCGAGACCACGTCGGCCGAGGCCTTCACCTCGCGCCTGCTCGCCAATCTCGGCATCCCCGTCGTCGCCATGTCGATGATCGAGGCCAACCCGACCGGCTCGGAATCCTCCCTCATTCGCATCGACGAGGGGGCCGGCGTGCGCGACGTTCTCTCCGACTGCGCACTCGTGGATCCGGCAACCGGCACGGGTCAGGGGCGTGCCGTCTTCTTGGCGGGACCAAACACTAATCACGCGCGCCAGAACCCAATCGCGAGCGCGTTCGGCACGAAGTTCACCCTCTACTCGCTACCCGACTGGGAGCCCACCACTGCCTACCAGGCCGCGCTGCGCCTCCTCGACGAGGACCCGTCGATCTCACTGATCGCCCTGGCCGACGACTCGCAGGCCCCCGGCGTCTTCCAGGCCGCCGCAGACCTGGATCTGTCCGTGCCCGACGACCTGTCGATCCTCGGCTTCGGCAACCAAGACCACCGGAGCGCCTCCGCGCTCGGCCTCACGACCGTCGAATGGCCCCTCAAAGACATGACCGAGGCCGCCGTCGCCTCGATCATCAACGTCATCGAGGGGCGCTCCCCCATGACCGATGTTCACCCCAGCGCATCCATCGACGAGGAGGCCACGGACGGCACCCCGATCGCGACGATCCCGACGCGCCCGGTGTGGCGTTCGTCGGTCGCCAGGCGCGCGTAGGACGACACTCGATAGAACGCAGGGAGGGGCGGATGCCAGTTGGCATCCGCCCCTCCCGCTTGCATGCACCTCGCGCAGGGCGCCTCCCGCACGCTCACAAAATGCGGGAGTGACGCCCAGCGACGACGCCGTTACTCACCGAGGCCGCAGGCCCGGTAGATGTTGGTCAGCATGGCCAGGCGCTGCTCGAGGGACGCATCCTTGGGGACGCAGACCTTCGCGCCGAGGTACTTGGCTCCGCCCTCGACGGCGGCCTGTGCGCAGCGGGCGATCTCGGCCTCGTCCATGAGCGAGGTCGGTTCGTCGGCCTGCGCGGGCAGGTGGCCGTCGATCCAGGAGTAGCCGTACTGGGTTTCCTCCGGGCCTGCGCCCGAGAAGATGATGCCGTCCAGGACGCCGCGCTTACCGGCCTCGAGCACATGCTCATAAGCGGTGTCCGCGCTGCGGCCCTCCACGGCGGAGCGACCCCAGTTGAGGTGAATCCCGATGCCGGCCTCGGAGACGACGTCAATCTCGGATTCGAGGGAGAGGAAGCCCTTTTCGGGGTTCTGCTCGGGGATGTACTTGTCGCAGTGCTCGATGACGAGCGTGGCCCCGCACCAGTCCCAGGTGGCCACCTCGGCGAGCGAACGCTTGAAGGCGTCCACCTGCGCCAGGCGCGTGGGAGCCGAGTGCAGCTGCACGCGGGCGACCAGCTGACGACCCGCCCGCTCACACAGGGCGGCAAGGTCGTCACGCAGCGCGCGGGTGAAGTCGAGAGCGGCGGCGCGTCCGGCCTCGTCGGGCGAGGCCAGGCCGAACTTCTCGTTCTTCCATACGTTCTGCATGGTGCCGGGGATCGCGGTGATCGTATTGAAGTCCCAGTGAGCCGCCAGGTGGCTGGCCAGGACCTCACCCTGGGTGGCGAGCTGCCCCGGGTAGGGCATCTCAACGCCGCTCACCCACGGCTGATCTGCGAGGAGTCGGTAGTAGTCAGCTTCCAGCTCCGGTGCCGGATGCGACGCGTACGCGCCGATAACGAACGGAAGTGTCATGGTGATCATCCTTCTTTGATGATTTCGTCGTTTCCATCTTCAGGACGAACATACTCCGGTCCCACCATCTTCTGCAGCAGACGCGGGATGTTTGCGCCGATGGAGACCATGACGATCGCGGCGAATCCGAAGGACAGAATCGCGAGGGCCATACCGAGGCCGAGCTGATCGGCGATGGCAGCACCCAAGACGGGGCCGACCGCGCCGCCGAGGGCGCCGACGTTGTAGCAGAAGCCGAGGCCGGCAGCGCGCTTGTCGACCGGGAAGTAGGAGGACACCCACTTGGGCAGCAGACCCGAAACACCTTGGCCGAACATCTGCTGGAAGAAGAGCAGACCCGCAACGAGAGCAACATACTTCCCATCCTGCGTGAACAGCGGGAAGACGATGATCTGCGACAGCAGCAGGGAGATGACGTACCAGCGACGCATGCCGAACTTGTCGCCCGCGAATCCGGCGATGATGTAGCCAGCGGCGTTGCCGAGGCCGGCGAAAGACACGACGTTCGCGACGACCTTCTGATCCATACCAACACCGTGCAGGTAGGTCGGCAGAAGGCCCTGGATCGGCCAGGTGTACATGAAGGAAGCGAAGATGGTCAGCATGATCGCGATGCCGATGATCCAGCGATTCGAGTCGAACTGGATGATCAGGTAGATGAAGACGATCGCGCACACGACACCGATCAGGCTGACCGCAACAATGCCACCCACCTGCTGAGTGAAGATCAGCATCAAACCAACGAAGGCGATGACAACGACTACGTAGTTGAGGATCTTACGCTGCCCACCGAAGAGGACGGCGAGCATATCGTTCTTCTCCCCATCGCCCTTCTCTTTGGCCTCGCTCCAGTCCGCGGCCTCGGGCAGGGTGCGCCGCATGTAGATGGCGACGACGATCGGGACGATGCCCGTGAGGAAGAGGGCTCGCCAGCCCCAACCGGGGTGAACCGAATCGACCCAGGTCACGAAGTACTTGTCGACCTGAGCAGCGGCGATAACGCCGAAGGCGTAGCCGGAGAGCAGGAAGCCCGAGGCCTTGTTGCGCATGTGCTTGGGCCACGACTCGATGACGTAGGCTGCAGATGCCGAGTACTCACCGGCCATCGCGAAGCCGATGATGAGGCGCAGAATGAACAGAATCCAGAAGTTCGGTGCGAGAGCGCAGGCAATGGAGCCGAAGGCGAACATGAAGATCGACAGCACCATTGCGGGTTTACGGCCGTAGCGGTCACCGATAGCTCCGAGCACGAGGCCACCGATCCAGCGGCTGATGAAGGCGGCCGAAATCAGGGATGCGCTCTGGACCAGCGTCAGACTGAACGCCTCCTTGATCGCGGGGAGCGCGAAGGAGATCAGAACGAAGTCGTAGCCGTCCAGCAGCACGCCGATCCATGCGGCGAAGAAGGCCTTGCGATCTTCTTTGGTCAGGTATTGATACCAGGGCTTTTTCGGAAGCGCCTGTGCGGGGGACGTACTCATGATGAGTGCCTTCCTGAAATTTCATCGTCGAATAACGAGGGGCTTTGAGTCCAGATGTCTAACTAGCAAGTTGTCAGACAACTTGCGGTAATGTTAGCTCTCTCTCATTCTAGAGTCAAGATGAAATTTCGGCTCATTCTGCATATTGCCAACGAAAGATCGCAGTGCTAATCTGTCTGACAACTTCAGCATTGTGACTGATCACACGCTCAGCTTCGCAATGATGCGAGGCGAAATTAGCAACTAACAGAAAGGTGTCAAGCATGAGCATCGACGCAGGTCACACGGGAATCTCCTGGACCTTACAGTTCCGAGCACGCATCGATGGAGCACTGATCGAGCTCCACAGCACGGATGGCACAGGCTGGAGACTGTTCATCCGCTCCAGCGCCCTCTTCCTTGAGGGATCAACAAACGCGATGTCCTTCGCCCTGGACATGGAAGACACCGCTTCCGTCACGGATGGAACCTGGCATTCTCTCGCGATCACGGCCACCAGCGCGGGCTCCAAGATCTTCCTCGACGGCTACCAGTGCTTCTCCACGACCGCAGACCTCTCCCCCGCTGCCAGCGGCCCCGAGGCTACTCTCGAACTCACGCCGGGAGCCGGTATCGACATTCGATCCTTCACAGAGCATGACGCCGTTCTCTCCCCCGCAGAGATCCTCGCGCTCTCGCCCGCCCCCACCCCACTCATCGAGTTCGCTGCCGCTCACCTGTCGGATTACGACGTCGCCGAACTCTCTGAGCTCACCGCGGGCACGATCTTCGCCCGCTACCGCGTCCGCGGACCGGGCCAGCACGGCACGATCCTCGCGGCGGGCGGTGGCGGCACCGAGCAGCTCAACCTGTCCGTGACGGAAGAAGGCATCGAGTACAAGGTCCTCGGGCGACGGGGCGAGTGGCGTACGTTTACGGCCCACGGGCACTGGGACCAGGGACACTGGCACGACGTCGTCGTTCGCGTCGGGCACGGCGCAGTACAGATCTACGTGGACGGCTACCTTGAGGCTCACCTGCCCGGACAGGCATTCTTCGCAGCCGTCGATTCCCTCGACGAGGTCGTCATCGGTCAGGACACCTCGGGCTCGCGCCTCTTTGGCGAGGTCCGCAACGCAGCACTCTACTCGTCGGTCCTCAACGATTCGCAGATCAAGAAGCTCTCCTCGATCGCTCCGGTCGACACGCAATGCCTGTTCGATGCCGGGTTTCACGACTCGATCAGCTACCGCATCCCCTCACTGATCACCCTGGAATCCGGAGTGGTCGTGGCGGGCGCCGACCAGCGCGAGACCATCGCAAATGACTCGCCCAACTCGATCAACTTCACGGTCCGCCGCTCGTTCGACGGAGGACACACGTGGGGTGACCTCCAGACGGTCCTCACCTACCCCGGGCACGGGGCAAAGGGAGCGTCCGTCATCGACTCGTGTGTCGTGCAGGACCGCCGCAACGGACGTCTCGTCATCCTCATCGACCACTTCCCGGGCGGCATCGGACAGCCGAACGCCGAGGCCGGCCTCGGCGTCGATGAGAAGGGCCGCTACATCCTGCACGATGCCAACGGCGCCACCTACACGTGGAACGAGGATGGCAGCGTCACGGACGCCAACGGCAACGCCGCTCCGTTCACGATCTCTGAGCGCGGCGACGTCACCGTCACCGAGGACGGGCACGAATCGCCCGGCGGAAACGTATTCCTCGCCGATGGCGTGGATCCCCACCAGACTCTGCTGACGGCCCGCACCTGCTTCCTGCAGATGATCTACTCCGACGACGACGGCGAGACCTGGTCCGGCCCCTTCAACCTCAATCAGGACGTGAAGGAAGAATGGATGTCCTTCTGCGGGACCTCCCCGGGCACGGGCGTTCAGCTGCGCAGCGGACGCCTCGTCATCCCGATCTACTACAACGGGGACCACAAGCGTCACTTCTCAGCGTCCGTCGTGTACTCCGATGACGGCGGTGCGACGTGGAAGCGCGGCAAATCTCCCAACGACGGGCGAATCTTTGAGGGTCGCGAGATCGACTCGCGCACGCTCGACACCGAAGCAGCCGCGACGCACGAGGCCACGCTCATCGAGCGCGCCGACGGTTCGCTCCTGATGCTCATGCGCAACCAGCATCCCAGCGGCAAGGTGGCAGCGACCGTCAGCACCGACGGAGGCGAGACCTGGAGCGACGTATTCTTCGCCGAGGAGATCACCGAAATCTTCTGCCAGCCGAACGCGGTTCCCTGGCCGACGGAGGATTGCCCCGAGCGCGTGGTGTTCGCGAACGCCTCGCAGATGCGTCCCTACCGCGGACGCGGCGTTCTGCGCCTGTCCGAGGACGGTGGCCGCACCTGGATCGCATCGCGCACGTTCAATCCCGCCCACTACGTCTACCAGTGCATGACGATCCTCCCCGATGGCACACTGGGCTTGCTGTGGGAGCGCGAGATGCAGGGCCTGTACTTCAGCCGCATCCCACTTGAGTGGATCGAGGCCGCCAAGATCTGACGACTCGTCGTACACCAGCACGAGGCCGCCTGCCGCACACTCCACACAGGAGGGCGACAGGCGGCCTCGTCCGTTGACCACGCATACGCAGAGGGCGGGCACCGGCCGGTACCCGCCCTCTGCGTATGTCTCTCAGACGCTCACAGCGCCAGGTTCTCCTTGACGACGTCCGCCAGCGAAGCGGCGACGGAATCGGCCTCTTCCTGCGTGGCGGCCTCGACCATGACGCGCACGAGCGGCTCCGTGC
The DNA here is from genome assembly GCF_000282935.1 of Actinomyces sp. ICM39. Taxonomy (NCBI): domain Bacteria; kingdom Bacillati; phylum Actinomycetota; class Actinomycetes; order Actinomycetales; family Actinomycetaceae; genus Actinomyces; species Actinomyces sp. ICM39. Next base: position 2,436 of record NZ_ALCB01000114.1, on the reverse strand, counting down.
CCGAGGGACGCAGGAGCACACGGCCGGTATCGCCCAGGCGAGCCTCGGAGGCTGCCACGGCATCGGCGACGGCCTCGTTCGTCGCGGCGGCCGCGCGGTCCACGCCACCCACGTTGATGAGGGTCTGCGGCAGCCTCTGAATGAAGGACGTGAGGTCGGCCAGCGAACGGCCGGACTCCTTGACCATGCGCGAAATCAGAAGTGAGGACAGGATCCCGTCGCCGGTGGTCGCGTGGTCGCGGGCGATGATGTGGCCGGACTGCTCGCCACCGAGCGAGTAGCCGGACGCCAGCATCTCCTCAAGCACGTAGCGGTCGCCCACGCCGGTCTGCACAGTCTTGATGCCGGCCTCGCGCATGGCGATCAGCAGGCCCAGGTTGCTCATGACGGTCACGACGAGGGTGTCCTTGGCGAGAGTGCCGCGCTGCTGCGCGTTGACGGCCAGAGAGCCCATGATCTTGTCACCATCGATGAGGTTACCCTCGTGGTCGACGGCGAGGCAGCGATCCGCGTCTCCGTCATAAGCGACGCCGAAGTCGCAGCCGGCCTCAACGACGGCGGCCTGCAGGGACTCGGGGTGCGTGGAACCCGCGTTCAGGTTGATGTTGCGCCCATCCGGGGACGCGTTGATGACGGTGATATCCGCACCAAGCTCCCGGAACACGGCCGGACCCAGCTCGGAAGCCGCGCCATTCGCGCAGTCGATCGCGATCTTCATGCCGCGCAGATCGGTGCCGATTGCCTCGACGAGGTGCGCAATGTAGGAGTCCTTCGCCCACGCGTGGTCGGCGTTGATCTCGCCGACGGCGTCGCCGGTGGGACGATCCCACTCGGTGTTGACAAGCGCCTCGATCTGGTCCTCCACAGAGTCGGCCAGCTTGTAGCCGCCGTGCGCAAAAAACTTGATGCCGTTGTCGGGCATCGGGTTGTGCGACGCGGAAATCATGACGCCGAGGTCAACGGTGTCCTCGGTGGCCGTCAAATGCGCGACCGTGGGGGTGGTGACGACGCCGATGCGGGTCACATCCATGCCGGCGCTCGCCAGGCCCGCCGCAAGAGCGTGGTCGAGGAACTCGCCCGAAATACGGGTGTCGCGGCCGATGATCGCGCGGGGCTTAGAGCCGTCCGCACGCAGGGAGCCGCCGAACTGGCGGGCTGCCGCCTCGCCGAGCTGCAGCGCGAGGTCCGCAGTGATGTCAACGTTCGCCAGTCCTCGCACGCCGTCCGTGCCGAACATCCTGGGCATAGTCTCTCCGTTCAGTGGGTCATACGACTGCACTAAGCCTACCGCGCCCGCGCCTTCTCCTTGGCACGAGGCCGGGGCACGGACAGCGGAGACGCTCACATCGCGGGTCATAGGACTCTACGTGTTGCTGGTAGCGTGACTTTTCGGTGCCGACGGCGAGGCCGCCGCACGCAACGAGGGTCGGGATCCTTCGGGGTCCCGCCTCTGTCGTCTCCGAGGAGCCATGGGGGCGCCGGGACACCTGCGAGCTGTCAGGCCCTCTTCTGGTTCTGTGAACGCATCCTGCGCACGTTGGCCTGATGACCCGCACGCGGGCCCGATGACATGCACCTGGGCACCGCCGCCCAGGCGCATGTCTAGGGGTTTGCGTGCGTATCAAAGGGTTAACGCGCATGTTCAGGGGTTCGCGTGCGAGCAGCGCGCCGAGATTGACACCGAATCCGCCAAAGTGCAGACCCATTGCCTCAAATTGACCGATTTTCGGCTGTTTTCACCCAATGGGTCTGCAGTTTGGCGAGCACACCGATTCACGTCACAACCTCATCGCCACCAAACGGGGGGAATTGCACTACATGAGGCTCCGACACGCCGATGACACGGGCCCAGAAGGCTTCGTGTAGTGCAAAACCCCCACCACTGGCATCGAGATCGGCAGAGGTTCGGAAGGTTCAACCTCATCGGGAGGATTCAACCCGATCAGAAGGGGTTGAATCTTCCCGATCGGGTGTAGGTCTCGCCGTAACAAGGACTTTCATGAATGTGGAGGAGGCATGCCTGCCTGACTGAGCGACCGGTGGGCAGCCAGCGTTACAAACGTCGTCAAACCGAAGCAATTTGAACCCCCTTGCGAGTGCTCATGTTACAAACGTCGGCAATCTGCGTCCAAAAACCTTGATTTTCGGCGAAAAAGCCATCGGATTGACGACGTTTGTAACAACGGATCAGAAATCCACACGAAAAACACCTCCGATTGACGACGTTTGTAACAACACGCATCGGGGCATCCCCAAATCTCAGCACGACGAAGCAGACCACGTTAGAAGGACCGGAGGGCGCGGCTGGGGTGCCCATGGGCGGCGGCAGGGCCTGGCCAGACAACGAGCCGACGCGCCGAACCATACGCAAGCACACTAGGCCCCACTGGTGTGGAGGGCGCCGGAGGGATCTGCCGCGGTGCCGGTGGGCGGTGG
>NZ_ALCB01000113.1:0-848 GCF_000282935.1 Actinomyces sp. ICM39 | reverse complement strand
GCCGGACGTGGCCGCGTCGGTGGCTCGCTGGATCGAGCAGGCGGGCGACGAGCCGGTCGAGGCCGTGGTGGCGTCAGCGGCGGACAAGTCCTCCGGGAAAGCGACGAAGGCCGCCGACTCCGACGAGCCGGACCCGCTGAGCCTGGACGCCGCGATGGGCCGACTGGCCGCGTGGGGCGCGACCTCCGGCCGTCTCTCAACGCGCAATTCCCCTGCGAAGGCACCGAAGAAGGCCACGCAGAAGGAGACGCCCACACAGGCGCCGGCCACTCAGGGTCCCGAAGCGACCGCCGCGAGCGAGGCGCCCAAGCCCCGCCCCCTCACCGAGCGCCCCGTCCTGGAGGCCCTCGCCCACGCGGTGCGCGTCCTGCGCGGCGTGGACCTCAGCGAGGCGGACCTGGCGCACGCGCGCGCCCACCTGCCCGACCACCTGCGCATGACCTTCGTCGTCACCGACGCGTCGGGCAAGGAGCTGGGCGCGGGCAAGGACCTGGCCTACCTGCAGCGATCCCTCGCCAGCGACGCGAACAAGGCGGTGCGCACGGCCGTGCGCGCGGCCCTCGAGGAGGCCAGCGAGAAGCAGGCGCGCAGGAACAAGCGCGGGCGCGGGGCCTCGGAGAAGGCCGCCGCGCGCGGTGGGGAGGATTCCCCCACCCCCAAGGGCGCGCAGTCTGCCCCAAACGGGGGCGCGCACGCGCCAAAGGACGCCCAGGCCTCGGCCCCAGCGCCGGACCCGGCGTTCCACGCGGACGGCGTCACGCAGATGCCGACGCTGCCGCGCTCGATCACGCAGACCTCGGGCTCGATGACGCTGCGGGCCTTCCCCGCCCTGGTCCCCCAGGGCAGCG
>NZ_ALCB01000112.1:0-766 GCF_000282935.1 Actinomyces sp. ICM39 | reverse complement strand
CCGCGCACAGGGCGTCGCGGGGGTCTTCGCGCTGCGGGACGGCCGCGATGCGCAGGCCCGGCGTGGGGGCGGTGGGCAGGTCCTTGAAGGAGTGGACGGCCAGGTCGCACTCTCCTCCGAGGAGGGCGAGCCGCAGCTGCGCGGCGAACACGCCGACGCCGCCGAGCGCGGCCAGGGGTGCCGCTGACACGTCACCGTGGGTGCGCACGACCTCCAGATTGACGCGCACGTCCTCGCCGAGGCGAGCCCCGGCCTCTTCGATCGCCCGCGCGACGGTGGTGGATTGGGCGAGCGCCAGGCGCGATCCCCTGGTTCCCAGCACAAATGTCCGCGTGGTCATAGCAGTCCTTTCGCGCCCGCGCGGGCATGGGAGACGACGGAGGCGATGCCGGTTCCGGCGACCCAGGCGCCCGTGAGCGCCACGCCCCCCAGGGGACGCACCTGGTCCTCGAGCGCTCTCACGCGGCCGCGATACTCGGGCGGCAGGGGCGGGAGCGTGCCGTTCCAGCGGGCGAGCAGGTGGTCGGTGACGGCCTCGGCGGCGATGGTGACGCCGGTGAGCGTGCGGATGTCGCGCAGGGCCCCCTCAACGGTGACGGCGGGTTCGGCCTCGCCGAGGCGCCCGTAGGACAGGCGCAGCAGGTGCGTGTGGGGCACAAGCTGGTCGGCGAGCCAGGGCCACTTGACGTTGAGGTGGGACAGGGCCTTTGCCGCGACCGGCCGCTCGCCGGCGGGCGCGGGCGCGACCAGGAGGCCCTGGGAGACG
>NZ_ALCB01000111.1:0-5576 GCF_000282935.1 Actinomyces sp. ICM39 | reverse complement strand
GGTGCGCCGCCGCTCCGCCTAACCGGCACGAGGCAGGGGCTCGGCCCCGCTTTACGTCCCCTGTGGCGCTCGCCCCGTGCCGCCCCCGCGCGAGGCGAGCGCGACCGTGGCGGGCCTCGTCCCCTACGATGGGAACCATGAACCTCAGCTTCCCCGAGCGCATCCGCGTCGACGCCATCATCCAAGCCGCCATGGACATGGAGGCCGCGCCCCTCCTGCACGAGCTCGCGCCCATCGGGGACGACGAGACGCCCCAGGCCATCCTCGCGGGCAGCCACAAGACCCAGCGCTTCGTGCTCGGCATCCTCGACGGACGCACCGTCCTGGTCGTCACCTCCGGCATCGGCCTGGCCAACGCCGCCTCCGCGACCGCGCGCGCCCTCACCCTCGTCGAGGCCCCCATCGTCATCGCGGCCGGCACCACCGGCGGGCTCGCGCGCGACATCAACGTCGGCGACATCGCCGCCGGCACCCGCGCCATCTACGGGCAGGCCGATGCGACCGCCTTCGGCTACGCCATGGGCCAGGTCCCCCAGATGCCCGTCGACTACACCACCTCCGAAGCCGCCGAAGAACGCCTGCCCATCCTGCGCGGACTTATCGACCACACCGTGCGCCGCGGCCGCATCGTCTCCTCCGACTCCTTCTGCACCGAGGCCAACGTCGGCCCCATGCGTGAGCGCTTCCCCGACGCCATCGGCACCGACATGGAAACCTGCGCGATGGCGCAGGTCTGCTGGTCCTCCGACGTCGACTGGATCTCGTTGCGCGCCGTCTCCGACCTGTGTGGCCCCACCGCCGACCAGGCCTTCCACATGGACGGCGCCCGCGCCGCCGCCCACAGCGCCCAGGCCGTGCGCGCCTACCTGACGCTGCTCTGAGGCTGCCCCGGCCTCGTCGCCCCGGCCTCGTCCACGCCCCGAACGAACGGAAACGATCATGACCCCCGCCCGCGTCCTCATGGTGTGCACCGGTAACATCTGCCGATCCACGATGGCCCACGCGATCCTCGAACAGGCCGCCGCGCGCGCCGGCGTGGACGTCGTCGTCGATAGCGCCGGCGTCTCCGACGAGGAAGCCGGCAACCCGATCGACCGCCGCGCCGCCCGCGTGCTGCGCGACGCCGGGTACTCCGTGCCCGACCACCGCGCGCGCCAGATCCGCGCCGGCGAGCTGGGGGAGTGGGACCTCGTGCTGGCCATGACCTCGCGCCACCTGAGCGTCCTGGAGCGCCTCGCTGAGCGCGTGGGGGTTGAGCATGAGGGCGCGCCCGAGTCCGCCGCCGACCTGGCGCAGGGGCCGCGCGTGTGCCTGTACCGAGACCTCGACCCCGAGGGCAGCGGCGACGTGCCCGACCCGTGGTACGGCGGCCACCAGGACTTCCTGGACACCCTCGAGGTTATCGAGCGAGTCACCCCGCAGATCCTCGCCCTCGTGCGCTAGGCGCGCGGCGAACCGATGTTTTATGCAGACGAGCGGCCACCTTGCGGTAGCCGCTCGCTGTGCTAAAGCGTGGTGCCTCAGTCCGGCAGGGACGCTCCCGCCTCGGTGAGGAGAGTGCGGATCTGCTCCTCGACGCCCTTCGTGCCGCGGCCCATCGCGACCAGCTGGCCGTCCGCGCCCGCGATGAAGTGCGTCGGCCACGCCGTCGCACCGTAGGCCTTGAAAGCCTCCAGGTCGGGGTCCAGCGCCACCGGGTAGGTGATGCCCAGCTTCTCAATCGACGCGTTCACCACCGAGGTGTCGCGCTCGTAGGCCTGCTGGGGCGAGTGCACGCCCACGACGACCAGGCCGTAGTCCTTGTACTTCTCGTAGATGGCCTCGAGCTCGGGGATCTCGCGCTGGCAGTTTGTGCACGAGCTCGACCAGAAGTCCACGAGCGTCACCGTGCCGGACGGCTGGCCCAGGGAGTTGAGCCACTCCGAGGCCTGGATCGTCGGCATCACGCCGCAATCCTTCGCGCCACCCCGCGCGCACTGCGCGAAGTCGGTGCTCGCCTCGACCTCCTTCTCGGGCTCGCACGCGCCGTCCTCACAGGCGCCTTCAGTGCTGGCCTCGAGCGAGGCCGTGTAGTCGGGGATCATGCGCTGCAGCGCCATCGGGGCATCCGTCGCGATACCCAGCGCGAGCGCGATCATGGCGACGCCCGCGGCGATGCGCAGGGGGCGCTGGCGGGTCTTCAGGAAGCGGGCCGCGACGCCCGAACCGGCGATCGCGACGATCATCAGCGGGATCGACACGCCGATCGCGAAGGAGATGGCCAGGCCGATGATGTGCCACGTGATCTGCCCGGAGCTCGAGGCCACGATGATCGAGGTCAGCACCGGACCCGCGCACGGCACGAACGCCGCGCCCAGGACGAGGCCGAGGCCGAAGCCCGCGCTGTCGCCCGTCGTGCGAGGTGCCAGGCGCGCGAAGGGGCGCTCGAGCACCTCCATGATCTTCGGGACGATCATGCCGATGCCGACGGCCAGCAGCAGGATGATGCCGGTCCAGCGGATGAGCGCCTGCGGCAGGTTTAGCAGGCTCAGCAGCGCCGAACCCGCGACCGTGATGATCATGAACGAGGTGACGAGGCCCAGGACGATGAGCACGGGACGACGCGTCACCGACTCGCTGCCGTCGGCCTTCACGGCTGCCTTCTTCGGAGTTTCCCCGCCCAGGTTCACGCCCGGCGCGAGACGGAAGAGCGATGAATCAACGCCCGCCTTGCCGTCCTCAGAGGAACGTGCGGCCTCGTTCGAGGAGGATGCCGAGTCGCGGGAGCCAGCGGCGCCCAGGAAGAGTGCGGGTAGGACGGGAAGGATGCACGGGGAGATGCCCGTGATGAAGCCACCAAGAAGGCCTAGCAAGAGGAACATAGGTTCACCTTACTTGGAAGTAGTTGAAAATGCACGCTACTTGTCCGTTGTACGCACGAAACCGGATGGCATGGCCGGTCCCTGAAAAGTCGCATGCAATTCCCCTGCGTGTCCTACAAATACATAATTTAATTCGTTGAAATCATGCGGATTGTGAGGAAGTGATGCGTCAGTCCTCAAGGGAATTGCATGCGACATTATGGGGGTGCCGGTGCGTGAGTCGCGCCTACAGCGACAGGACCAGGTCCGCGCGCTCCTTCGTGCGATCGACGAGGGCCATGTTCGCCGCGTCCACCGTGCGCACCCAGTGCGCGGCGTCCGCGCGGTCGCGCCCAAAGCTCACGTGCCGGTCGATCAAACGCGAGGCGAGCTCCTCGAAAGGCGTGTCAATAAAGACGAGCAGGTCGATGAGGCCGCGCACGTCCGCCCAGCCGGGCAGCTCGAGGCCCAGGTAGTTGCCCTCCGTGATGACAACGCCGTCGACCTCGACGGGCAGGGAGGCGGCGACGGGCTCGTGCAGGTCGCGCCGGTAGTCGGGGGCGAGGACCACGCCGTCCGCGCGGCGCACGCGCCCCAGGAGGGCGACGTATCCGCCCACGTCGAAGGTGTCGGGCGCGCCCTTGTGGTCGGCGATCCCGCGCGCGGCCAGCACTGCGTTGGACATGTGGAAGCCATCCATGGGCGCCAGGCCAGCGACCGCGATGCCGGCCTCGGGCAGGGCGCGCGCCAGCTCGGCGGCGATCGTCGTCTTGCCGGTCCCGGGAGGACCGGTCAGGCCCAGCACGCGCACGGGGTCACCGAGGCGGGCGCGCTCGGCCACGGCCTCGACGATGCGCTGGGTGATCGACGAGGCCTGGGCGCACTCAGGAGAGGCAGCAGCCAACTGCGGTCCCGAGCTCGCCCGCAAGGAAGTCACGGCTTGATGACGGGCAGCGTCGACCAGGGGAAGTTGATCCACTTGTCGGTGTACGCCCACACGTAGTCGGGATCGATGATGGACACGGGCTTCTTGTAGATGACCGCGCTGCGCGCCTCGACGCGCACGGCGGCGGAGCCGTCGAGAGTGAGGCCGTGCTCGTCGATGAGGTCCATGACCATCTTGAGGGTCTTGCCGGAGTCGGCGACGTCGTCGACGACGAGGACGCGCTTGCCGTCCATCGCGGAGACGTCCATGAGCGGGGGAAGCAGCTGGGGCTCCTCGAGGGTTTCGCCGATGCCGGAGTAGAACTCGACGTTCATGGTGCCGATGGCCTTGACGTCCATCGCGTAGGCGATGGCGCCAGCGGGAATGAGGCCGCCGCGCGCGATGGCGACGATCAGGTCCGGGATCCAGCCAGAGTCGACGATCTGCTGAGTGAGCTCACGGGACGCGTCGCCGAAGCCCTCCCAGGTGAGGACCTCGCGGTCGGGAGCGGTGGTGGCGTCGGGGCTGGCGGTGGTACCCATGGCTTCCTTCTCTCGGGAGTGTTGGAATCTAGGGTATCGCCGTCGGGTGGGTGTGTGCGCGCCCGTACGGGTAATAAAACTGTGACGTGGGCAGACGCACGCCGCGCGCGCACTCCGTCGGCGTCGGTAACGCTAACGGCGGCGGCGGATCGAGGCGAGCTCGCGCTCGTAGGCGCGCCCGGGCGAGGCGGCCTTTCCTCGGTGCTCCCAGGTGAGGATCAGCGCAGGGTTGAAGGCGCGCGAGCACACCCCGCACGAGGAGACGCGGCGCGGCGCTCGGTACAGGCGGCGGGTGGCCCCGCAGCGCGGGCACGTGCCCACCCAGGGCGCGTCCGGGGAGGGCAGGGACGAGGGCAGCCGCGCGGAATCCGGGGCACCGAGGGCGCGCGCGGCGCGCTTCCAGGCGGCGTCGTGCCCGTGGGTGGGGCCGACGAGGGCGTGGGCGATCTCGTGCAGGATGACGCCCCTGATCGTTCCTTCGTCGTACAGGTCGGTGAGCGGCCCGGACAAGCTGATCGTGCGCGAGGCATGCGTGCACGCGCCCGCCCGGCGCTTGGCGTGGTCGAAGCGGAAACGCCAGTCGGTCAGTCCAGCCGCGTCCATGAGGGAGCGCGCGAGGGTGCGAGCATCCTCGCGCTTCACTGTGCCCCCGCGAGCACGCCGAGCAGGCGCTTCATGGAGACCTTGTTGGGCGTGCCCAGGGTCTGGGCGAACATGGACACGCGCAGCTCCTCGGCCATCCATCGCGCCTGGGTGAGGGCGGCGTCGCGTCGGGCGTCGTAGGGGCGCCGTTCCAGGGCCTTGCGCGTGGCGGCGATCTCGGCTTCGGCCTGGTGGATGCGGTCCATGTCCTCCAGGTCGCGCGCGAGCGCCCCCGGCGAGGAGGCGGCGCGCTCGATGCGCACGGCCCCGGCGCGCAGGTAGCGCCCCAGGTGCGGCAGTGCGGAGGCGGGCGTCGCCGATACGAAGCCCTCGTAGAGCAGGGTCGTGCCGTGCCTCGCGACGTCGCGCGTCGTCTCCTTGAGCGAGGCCTGGGGGTGGGAGCGCACGGCGGCGTCGGCCTCGGCGCTGGCCTCCAGGGCCCGCACGACGTGGGAGAGGATCTGATAGACGCGGTCCTCGTGTGCGTCGCGCGCGGCCGCCACGAGAGTCTCGAAGGCCTCGGGGTCGCGCACGTCGGCGGGGGTGCTCAGCTCGTCCACGAGGGCGAGGGCCGAGGCCAGCTGCGCGTCCGCGACCAGGGCCGCCGTGTCCGCGTAGGGGGAGGCC
>NZ_ALCB01000110.1:0-12241 GCF_000282935.1 Actinomyces sp. ICM39 | reverse complement strand
GACCGATGGGTGACAGCAGTGGCGTCACGGGAGTGATTCTGGCGCAGGGGGATAAGCTCGCTCCTCAAGAGATGCGTTTGTATGAACCGCAGAGTCTATGGCGTTACTCGGTTGATCAATCTACGAAGTTCAAACAAGACGTTTACATGCCGTGTAAGTTTGAGTCCGGCCGTGCTTTCTGGAGGGATCTTCCGGGCGTGCTTCCGGCTCTAACGATGATACGGGGCGTAGATGACCAGCTTAAATCCGAATTTCTGCCGTCTGCTACTTTGAGTTTTCATTATCAGCTTGACAATGCTTTGGTTGAGACCGCTTATCCCAAGGTGATGCGGATTCAGGCTGTTGGCGTTGCCTACGGACCTAAGGAATCGACGATCGAGGATATCTACTCGGACGAGCTGACGTTGTCGGTTGCCGTCATGCGCGCTGAGTGTGAGGATCTGGCCGCCGAGATCGACAGGCAGGTTCGCCTGACCGAAGAGGTTGCCAGGGATGTGGGAACTCTTGCAGCGAATCTCGCGCGTGCCTCGGGTGAGGGCGAGAAACACGGCGGCATTGGGGCTCGAGACCGTGCCAAGGAAATGTTTTTCTCTGCGGTTGATACTTCGTTCAGGAATTGGCTCAGCCAGGTCGATGGGCACGAAAGTGCGCGGGATGTCGGGCGTCGGTGGGAGCGCACGTTGCGTCAGCACGCTGCGGACATCCAGACCGAGCTCGTCAGGGGCACCTCGTCGTCGGCAATCATCGGCCGAAAAGTAGGCAATGGATATATGAACGTCGGCATCGCCGAAAACTACTTCCGGTCGGCGCTCAACAAGCGTCTCCCGGTGCAGAACACCAATCAGGAAGGAATGAAATGACCAGCAATGATGCTGCTCCGGATAGCGGTGCGAAAGGTTTATCAACGCGTGGTGCGGTGTACGGCCGTGTCAGCGGGTTGATCAAGAATCGGCTCTGGAAGGAGACTCCTTCGGCTCGAGCCCTTCGCGCGCAGCTGCGTGGAGCGCTTTCTCGGGAGGCGGGATCGGTGCCCGAGCTGTGGGACCTGACGCTCGATGATCGCCCGGGCTATCTGGGCGATGAGCCGACCAGAGGCGAGAAAGCCGTCCACGGAGCTCTCACTCTCTGGGCTCTCCACCAGGGGCCAAACATGAGACCCATGCATGATACGTCGGACCGTCCGCGCAGCTTTGCTTCCGCTATCCGAGTCGTGGCCGAGGGGCAAAGCGGCGAAAAGCGAGCCGAAGAGGCTCCGATCTATCGGCGTTTTACTGCGGCTGTTCAAGCGCCGATGTTCGAGGGACTTCTCGTGCATCTGCGTTCGCTCATCTCTCAGCTTGAGGCTGCGGAAATTCCCTGCGACTACGCGCAGCTCGCAGCCGATCTTTTTACGTGGCAGGACCCGCGTCGCCGCACGTCCGTCATGCGTAACTGGGGACGACAGTTCGCCCGTCCCGCTGAACTCGTCCACACCGATCCTGCCTCCGGCGAGTGATGTCGGGGCAATCCAATTAATCGCTTCATTTGTGAAAGGAAAGATAATGTCCGTCTTCGTTGATATCCACGTCCTACAGACCCTTCCTCCCTCGAACCCGAACCGTGATGATACGGGGGCGCCGAAGACCGCCACCTTCGGAGGTGTCCAGCGTATGCGCATTTCATCCCAAGCCATTAAGCGAGCGACACGTGAAGACTTTGAGAGATCCATCGAGGTGTCACTTAAGGGGATTCGTTCGAAGAGAATTCCTAGTGTTCTCAAAAGCAAGATCCTGGAGCGGAAGCCTGAAATTAGTGATGACCTGCTTACCAGGATGGTATCAACGGTTATTGCCTGGACGTTTCTTGGGGGAACGGATAAGAGTGTCAAGAAGAAGCGTGATAAGTTCCTCAGAGAAGTGAAGAAAAACTCGGAGCGCGCTTTCGAAGATGTTGATGCGCTCTGGTTTGTTTCAAACGCTGAGTTGGACTCCTACGTGAATGCGATTATTGAGGACTCTGCCGAGACCGATATTGAGAAGGCTTTCAAGAACCGAAAGTTCGATAAGGCGTCGGCAAAGGGAGATCAGTCAGTCGCAGTTGCGCTTTTCGGCCGTATGGTTGCTAGCAATGTCAACCTGAAGATTGACGCCGCGTGCCAGGTCGCCCACGCGATTGGCGTCGGAGCAGTCGAGCGCGAGTACGACTACTACACGGCCGTCGACGACGAGAAGAAACGCAACAAGGAGGCTGACGAGGGTGCAGGAATGATCGGCACGATCGAGTTCGCATCTGCGACGGTGTACCGCTACGCGACTATTAACGTCGACCTGCTGCGTGAAAACCTGGGGGACGATGCGGTTGCTGATCGCGCCGTCGAGCTTTTCGTGGATAGCTTCGTCCGCTCGATGCCGACCGGGAAGATCACGACTTTTGCGAACCGCACTCTGCCCGATGCCGTCCTGGTTCAGGTTCGCAATGATCAGCCGATCAACATGAGTGGCGCTTTTGAGGAGCCGATCGTCGCCGGTCGATGCGGTTTCGCAGAGCCTGCTATTGAGCGATTCGTTGAGTTCGAGTCGCGGCTGCGTGAGCTCACGGGTCTGAAGCCTGTGGAGGCTCTCGTGTCGTGGAGCACGCCTCGTGGTGAGAGCTTCTCGGAGCTCGGCAAGCAGGTGCGCCTGGCGTCTCTCGGTGAAACCGCAGCGGAAGTGGTGCGGGGCACGCGATGAGTGCGGTGCTCGTCTTAAGGCTGGCGGGTCCCATGCAATCGTGGGGCTCGGACAGCCGATTCACGCGTAGGTCGACGGAGGTTTTTCCCACGAAAAGTGCCTTGGTTGGTCTGCTTGGTGCGGCACAGGGGCGCAGACGCAGTGATCCCATCGAGGACCTGGCTGAGCTGAGCGTCGCCGTCCGAGTTGATCAACCGGGGCAATTGCTCCGCGACTTCCACACTGCACACAGGGGTGAAACGTCGATGCCTCTGTCCCACCGTTTCTATAGAGCGGATGCTGCGTTCGGAGCCTTCATCGAGGGACCTGACGACATGATTGATGCGCTCGCGCAGGCAATCGTTCGTCCGGTTTTTCCGCTCTACCTCGGTCGCCGCTCGTGCCCTCCGACCTTGCCGCTACGTCTCGCTGTCCGGGAAGGCAGTGCGTGGGACGCTGCGTGCGAAACTCCGTGGATGGCCTCGGCGTACTACCAGAAGAAGCAGCGTCACGAACATTTCGTTAGAACGCGAGTTGTTGCGGATCTGGGAATTATTCCGCATGAGGTGGCGAAAACCTCGCAGCAGACGCTTCAGGACATGCCGATCAGTTTCGACTCGGAGAATCGCAAGTACACCCTGCGTACCGTCGAGGAGACCTATATAGACCTGGAGAATCCGCAGTACGTGGAGTCGAAGCCGCAGGCCCACCCCGGCTTCGTGCATGATCCGATGGAGGTGCTCTGATGTATCTGACACGCATCTACCTCAACCCGCACCGTCGCGGGGCGAAGCAGCTCATGCGCAGCCGACAGATGCTGCACGCGGCTGTGCTGAATTGCTTCCCCCCGGGCGTGCTGGATGATCCCGGCGCCCCGCGGGTTCTCTGGCGGCTGGACCGTCCGCCCGTCGTTCGGGGAGCTATCCCTCGCCAGGGGAGCCCCTCGTGTGCGCTCTACATTTCGAGCCCGGTTGCTCCGGACCCCTCGCATATCGTCGAGGAGGCCGGATACGCGACCGAGGGCGGGGTAGTCATCCGCGACATGAGTACCTTCCTTGAGGGGCTGTCGGCTGGGCAGCGGTGGGGTTTCCGCCTGTGTGTCAATCCGACGTTCCGGGAGGGCAGCCAGGTCAATGCACGGGGACGCAAGAAGGTTCTTGCTCACGTCACGCAGGATCAGCAGACGCAGTGGGTTCTCGAACGCGCCGAGAAGTGCGGATTCAGGGTGCTGACCTCCGCTGAAGTTGGTGGTGACCTACCGATTCTCGAGGACGGTGATGGGCAACGTGTTGACGGTGCGAATCTGCTGATTAACGGCGTTGAACGCAGCGTCGCTGAGTTTAAGCACAAGGAGCATCGAGTGACCCTCGGAGTCGCTACCTTCGAGGGCGTCCTCGAGGTGACGGACCCCGAGGCCCTGCGCAGAGTCCTCATCCACGGAATCGGCCGAGGGAAAGCCTACGGCTGCGGTTTGATGACCTTGGCTCGGCCATGAGACCGATCCCCGGGGCAAACCCATCAGATCCGAGAGACCTGGTGTGAGTTCGAGACCGCTTGACATTCCTCTACGTCGAGCGGTGCACGATCAATCGTGACTCGAACGCGATTACTGTGGCTGATGGTCATGGAATCGCCCACGTCCCAGCAGCGGCGCTGTCGGTGCTGCTGCTGGGACCCGGGGTTCGGATCACTCACTCGGTGGTGTCTGTCCTCTCCGAGAGCGGATCGACCATCGTGTGGGTTGGCGAGAATGGGGTGCGCTACTACGCGCACGGCTCGCCGCCCTCGCGTTCCTCGAGGTTGCTGGAGGCGCAGGCTCGCGCGGTGAGCGATCCGTCGATGCGGCTGACTGTCGCGCGCAACATGTACTTGATGCGCTTCGCAGGTGAGGACGTGTCGAAACTGAGTCTTCAGCAGTTGAGGGGGCGCGAGGGCGCTCGGGTGCGTCGCTTGTACCGGGAACACTCGCAGCGTACGGGGGTGCCCTGGGATCGGCGCGAGTACGATCCTGAGAACTATGAGGATGGTTCGGTTGTGAACCAGGCTCTCTCGGCGGCGAATTCGGCGATTTACGGGATCGTCCACGCGGTCATCGTCGCGCGGGGATGCAGCCCCGGGCTGGGGTTTGTGCACAATGGGAACTATCGCTCGTTTGTGTATGACGTCGCCGACCTGTACAAATCAGACCTCACAATTCCGATTGCTTTTGATGTTGCGGCTTCTCCGACTGACGAGGCCGTGGGCAGTGCCGCTCGTAAGGCCGTCCGCGATGCCGTGCGAGAGTTTCATCTGCTCGAGCGGTGTGTTGCGGACATCAAGGGGCTGCTGTCGGTGTCAGGTGCCTTGGATGTTGAGGACGAGGACCTGATCGTCGACGACTTGCGACTGTGGGATGACCGCGAGGGCACAGTTGCCGCGGGCGTGGCGTATGAGGAGAGTGGATCCTGGTGATCGTCCTCGTTTTGTCTGCCGTGCCTGAAGGTTTGCGGGGGCACGTGACTCGGTGGTTGATGGAAATCTCGCCGGGGTATTCGTGGGGACGCTGTCCGCACGGGTCCGTGAGCGCCTGTGGGATATCGTCACCGAGAACATGAAGACCGGGCGTGCTGTCATGGTCTACCGTGCACGAAACGAACAGGGGCTCGAGTTCTTGACGTGGGGAGACCCCTGGAAGCCCGTCGACTTCGATGGGCTGACGCTCATGATGCGTCCCTACTACTCCGGAGGCCGAGGTCAATACTCCGAACCTGACCCCGCAGCGCGTCAGTTGCGTAAGCGTCCCGCGATGAGTAACTTTCAGAAAAGGCGTAAAGCTCAAGGCTTTCCAAGATCTGACCGATCTGAGCAATAAAAATGCAGGTCAGGAAGTGTTTTCCCCGCGTGAGTGGGGATGAGCCCGTTGGTGACGGTGAACAGGTCGCCGTTGGTGAGTTTTCCCCGCGTGAGCGGGGATGAGCCCTTGCAGGTTCAGGTTGATGCGCAGGCTCAGGTGTTTTCCCGGCGTGAGCGGGGATGAGCCCCAGTCAGCCACAGCAGCAATTACGCTATAAATGTTTTCCCCGCGTGAGCGGGGATGAACCCTTCACCAACGGGCACCCTAACGGAGAGAACCCGTTTTCCCCGCGTGAGCGGGGATGAACCCCTTTCTTAGTTCACTCCGGCGACCTGGAGGAAGTTTTTCCCGCGTGAGCGGGGATGAGCCCGGCGCGGGTGTGCAGGTGGTGATCCCCAATGCGTTTTCCCCGCGTGAGTGGGGATGAGCCCGGCTTCATCAAGCCGGAACTCGCCGGCCCCATGTTTTCCCCGCGTGAGTGGGGATGAGCCCACCCGCATCCTTGGCAACCGCCTGGGCTTTTCGTTTTCCCCGCGTGAGTGGGGATGAACCGAAAGCGCCGGCGACCTTTTCGCCACGGTTGCTGTTTTCCCCGTGTGAGTGGGGATGAGCCCGGCGACGTGCCGTTACCGTCGCCGCCCTTGTTGTTTTCCCCGCGTGAGTGGGGATGAGCCTAGCCCGTCGAAGGTGTTCCGTCGTTTTGGCGAGTTTTCCCCGCGTGAGCGGGGATGAGCCCTGGGAGAGGCCTGTGGCTCCGGCCGGGCTGGTGTTTTCCCCGCGTGAGCGGGGATGAGCCCCCAGCCCCCGACCGTATCCCCGGCACCTGGCTGTTTTCCCCGCGTGAGTGGGCATGAGCCCTCAGCCAGCGAGTTCCCCTACAAGCTCTCTAAGTTTTCCCCGCGTGAGCGGGGATGAGCCCAGGACCGACGCCAAGACCGCCGAAGCCGCCGCGTTTTTCCCGCGTGAGCGGGGATGAGCCCTGACCGTCCGCACCGGGCGCCTGTCCGTCAAAGTTTTCCCCGCGTGAGTGGGGGTGAGCCCGCTGCGCTCGCGTCAATGCAGCGCGGCCTCACGTTTTCCCCGCGTGAGTGGGGATGAGCCGCCGATAGCCGTGCTAACGCCGCTCGAGATCGCGTTTTCCCCGCGTGAGCGGGGATGAGCCCTTCCTCTACGGTTCCTTCGACCGTTACCTGGGGTTTTCCCTGCGCAAGTGGGGATGAGCCCTCCGCGTAGCACCACGGGGTAACGACGTAAGTGTTTTCCCCGCGCGAGCGGGGATGAGCCGGGCGCGAAGGTCGTCATGGCGGTGATGGACCAGTCTTCCTCGCGTGAGCGGGGATGAGCCGTACTGGCCGACCGGTGGGAAGGATCATGCAACGTTTTCCCTGCGTGAGTGGGGATGAGCCCCTCCTCGACATCTCCCTCCGAGGTATGGCTATGTTTTCCCCGCGTGAGCGGGGATGAGCCCACGAGCGAGCGGGTCGGCCAGTGAATAAGGCGGTTTTCCCCGCGTGAGCGGGGATGAGCCCGGCGGCACGATCACGATCAACGCCGTCAACGAGTTTTCCCCGCGTGAGCGGGGATGAGCCCGTGGTGGGTGAAGGCACCTGTCCCTTCGCTCTGTTTTCCCCGCGTGAGCGGGGATGAGCCCTGGAACCAGCTGGCGGACGCGATCCCCGGAGCGTTTTCCGCGCGTGAGTGGGGATGAGCCCACCGTGCGAGCCACCGCACGCCACGGAAACACGTTTTCCCCGCGTGAGCGGGGATGAGCCGAAGCGGCAGGCCGAGCCCGCTGAGACGGGCACGTTGTCCCTGCGTGAGCGGGGATGAGCCCGTGACCCCGACGTGGACACAGTCATCGGGGAAGTTTTCCCCGCGTGAGCGGGGATGAGCCCCCGTAGATGATGCGTTCCAGGGCTTGGGTTTTATTTTCCCCGCATGAACGGGGATGAGCCGGGAAGTGGATGCTATGGCATCGAAAGCAATCAGTTTCCCCCGCGTGAGCGGGGATGAGCCCTCGACCGGGCCAGTAATCGGCGGAATCTCACCGTTTTCCCCGCGTGAGCGGGGATGAGCCTACGTGGCAGACGATCCGACGCGCGGTCGCCGGGTTTTCCCCGCGTGAGTGGGGATGAGCCCTGGCTCTGGAACGGCACGTAGAAGTTCGATGCGTTTTCCCCGCGTGAGCGGGGATGAGCCCGTGTGGGACTTGGTGAAGAATCTGGACAAGATGTTTTCCTCGTGTGAGTGGGGATGAGCCCGCCTTCATGTCCGAGGACTCGGTCTCGATGGGGTTTTCCCCGCGTAAGTGGGGATGAGCCTCCGAGCGTGATCGGCTCGGTTGACGAGATCGTGTTTTCCCCGCGTGAGTGGGGATGAGCCCAGGTTGTCGGCGTAGCGTTGTACGTGGGTGAGGTTTTCCCCGCGTGAGCGGGGATGATCCCGGCATCCTCGTGAAGGCCGGGAGCCTCGCATTGTTTTCCCCGCGTGAGCGGGGATGATCCGGGTGATCCTGGTGAGGCGATCACAGTCGTGACGTTTTCCCCGCGTGAGCGGGGATGATCCGGGAGGCAAAGCGCGGATAGTGCCCCTCGCCGCGTTTTCCCCGCGTGAGCGGGGATGAGCCCCAGGCCACCAGAAAGAGCCCGCCGATCTTGAGGTTTTCCCCGCGTAAGCGGGGATGAGCCCGACTACATCGACACCTTGCGTATCGCACGCAAGGTTTTCCCTGCGTGAGTGGGGATGATCCCCTCGGTGGCCGTCAGAAGGTTTACGCGATGGTTCGTTGACCCGCATGACTGAGCCCCGACCTCGTCGATACGAGGCCGGGGCTCAGTGCGTCAGATCCGTACCCTCACGTGGAGGGCAGGACGGTCAGGCCTGGCGTCGGCGAGCCGCCACCGCCAGCGCGCCCAGCAGACCCAGCATGCCGGCACCAGCGAGGACGCCAGCCATGTCTGCGCCCGTGCGAGCCAGCTGCTTCGGCGCGGGAGTCGACGGAGCGGGCGGCGTGGCCGGGGGAGTGGACGAGCTCGGCGTCGAGGGTGCCGACGGGGTCGGCGTCGCCGAAGGAGTCGGGGTGGTCGACGGCGTCGGCTCGGGAGTGGGCGTCACCGACGGGGTGGGCGTGGAAGACGGGGTAGGCGTCGGGGTTGCGGTCGGCGTCGGAGACGGGGTCACGGACGGGGTTGGGCTCGGCTCCGGCGTGGGAGTCGTGGAAGGAGTTGGCTCCGGCGTGGGAGTCGGCTCCGGCGTCGGCGTCATCGACGGCGTAGGCGTCGGATTCGCGTCGCCGTTCGCGTCGCCCGAGCCGTCCGAGTGGATGTCCACGCCGCCCGTGTACAGCTTCGCGTTGATGAGAGCGTCGTTGTGGAAGGTAACGCCGTTGCGCACGGTCGCCATGTTGTTGATCGTGGCCTCGTACTGCAGGACGTAGGTGCCGTTGTTCGTGAGGCGCGGGAACGTCGCGGTGAACCCGGTGCCGTCGGCGGTGGCCTCCATCGTGAAGGTGCCGTCGCCGATCGACGCGCCGGCCTTGAGGGCGGGTGCCTGCTCGGCCTGGTACTCGGCGTCGTTGTTGTAGTAGTAGAGCTTCTCCGACCCGGGCACCAGCGAGTAGCCGCCGGAGCTCATGTCGAAGGTGTCAACGATCTCGACCGCGGTCGCGCCCTCGGGCAGCTGGGATCCCTTGATGTCGATCTCCCAGATGATCCGCGAGGAGTCGCCTTGCTTGGGCTGGCCCCACTTCTGGGTATTGCGCAGGATGCGCTCGTACGTGCCGGAGATCGAGCCGCCGGGCAGGTCCACGACAATGGCGGTGCCGTTCACCGGGAAGGACACAGTCGACGAGGACGTGGCGTGCACGGCCTTCGTGCGCACGGTGCCGTGGCCGATGATGCTGTGGTGGTCCTTCGCGTACTCGCCGAAGGTGCAGGTCATGGAGACGCCCTCGCCCGCGGGGACGGAGCAGTCGACGACCGGGACCTTGTCGTCGTTGAGCATGCTGAAGTTCAGCGTCGAGCTGCCCGAGTCTGAGACGATCTCAAGCTCCGGCGGAATCTGAATGGTGAACGTGTCGCCGGGCGCGACATCCTTGCCGGTCGTGTCGATGTCGAAGGACATGGTCATGACGTGGATGCCGACGGTGGGCGCGGTGGTTTCCTTGTCCTCGCGCGCCAGCGAGATCTTGCTGACGACGCTGACGGAGGTGGCGTAGGAGGGGGCGATCGCGATGAACGCGGCCAGCAGGCCGGCGACGATCAGCCCGACAGCGAGCGGGAAAAGACGCCCGATACTGCGGGGGTGCACGTGAGTCTCCATTCGTCATGGATGGGGGACGAGGCCGTGGCGTGCGCGTCGGGTGTCCACCCATCCGCTCTGGTTAGCAAGTAATGGTGCTGATGGGAAGGCTACGCCTGTGCGTAATAGTCTGCGCGTTCAATTTCGTCTATTTGTCCATGTTATGGAGGGTTTGATTTAGTCGTCCAGCAATTCATCAGCCATTAACCCGGATGGAAATGTGAGCATTTGGGCGGCGTTCTAGTTGTTTGGTAATTAATTGACTGGCGTTACTATTCTTTGTCGTCCAGTCAAGCGTGTGACGAAGCGCATATGAGCTGCTCCGCTTCTTGGATGTGGTGCAGAGTCTCGCAGTCTCCAGAAATTTCGCATGCAATTCCCGTGAACGTATTTCAAATTTTGTAATCTGATCGTTGGTATTCTGCGGTTTTTGGGGTTGGGTTGATTCGTGCCGCGGGGGAATTGCATGCGAAATTTGTCTGGTCGCACGTGTGCAGAGCTGTCGCATGGGCGTTCTGAAAAGTCGCCCCCGCCCCAGGCAAAGCGCATGCAAGCGGCCCTGCCCCCAGGTAAAGCGCATGCGAGCACCCCCGCCCCGGGCAGAGTGCATGGGCAAAACAAAAACCCCGAAGCGAATGCTTCGGGGACTTGCTGGTGGCTCCGACCGGCGTCGATCCGGTGACCTTTCGATTTTCAGTCGAACGCTCTACCAACTGAGCTACAGAGCCAAGACCTGAACCAAAAGGTCTGGTCGGCGACCCCGACGGGACTTGAACCCGCGACCTCCGCCGTGACAGGGCGGCGCGCTAACCAACTGCGCTACGGGGCCTTACAACAGGTAAGACCTATTGAATTGTTCCAATCACATAAGCGACCGGTGGTACCCCCAACGGGATTCGAACCCGTGTCGCCGCCGTGAAAGGGCGGTGTCCTAGGCCGCTAGACGATGGGGGCCTGCTTGGCCGTCGAACTGGCGTCCGAAGACGGGAGATAGTTTAGGCAGAACGCGCGCGGTGCGTCAAAACGAAATCAAGTGACAGCTAACACATTACCGAAAAACGTTGCAATTGTGCGGAATTCCCAGGAATTCATCAGCTCTCCGACCTAGGCTTGATGCATGACTATGACATCAGCACTCGGTGCCCTCGCCCAGGCCTCGGACGCCCTCACGCGGGCGATCGCTGACCCACAATCCGGGGCGGAGGCCGCCGTGGCCACGACTATCGACCTCACCCTCCTGATCCTCGGCCCGCTCGTCGGCGCCTTCGTGGGTATCGTCCTCTCGGTCCTCCTCTCCGCCCTGGCACGTAAGGCGCTCTCCAAGGCGGCCACGGCCTCGTCGATCCTGGCGCGCGTGCGCCGCCCGGGCCACTTCACGTTCGCGGCCTGGGGAGCGTGGGCGGGACTCGGCATCGCGCTGGTCAACCCCCACCTGTCCGACTGGAACGGCACGTCGATCACGACGTTCCTCATGCACGTGCTGCTCATCGTCGCCCTCGCCTGCCTGACCTGGATGGCCTACGCCGCCGCGTGGGTCTTCGAGGACGCCGCCAAGGCCCGCCAGGATTCTGACCAGGGACGCTCGCGCCGCTTCGAGACCCAGGCTCAAGTGCTGCGCCGCCTCACCCAGTCGATCGTCGTCGTTGTGGGCATCGTCGCGATCATCGGTACCTTCGAAGTCGCCCGCCAAGCCATGACCACCGTGCTGGCCTCCGCCGGCGTCATCTCGGTGATCTTCGGTCTCGCCGCCCAGCAGACCCTCGGCAACGTCTTCGCCGGCCTGCAGCTGGCCTTCACCGACGCGATCCGCGTGGGTGACGTCGTCGTCGCCGGCGAGAAGAAAGAAACTGGCTCCGTCGAGGAAATCACGCTCTCCTACGTGGTCGTGCGCATCTGGGACGAGCGCCGCCTCATCATTCCGTGCCGCTACTTCACGCAGACGCCCTTCGAGAACTGGACGCGCCGCGCCGCCGCCCAGCTCGGCACCGTCGAGCTCAAGCTCGACTGGTCCGCACCAATGACCCTCATCCGCGCCAAGGTCGAGCAGCTCCTCACCGCCACCGACCTGTGGGACGGACGCACGTGGGGCGTGCAGATCACCGACTCCGACGAGTACACGGTCACCGTGCGCGTCCTCGTCTCCGCGAAGAACTCCGGCCACCTCTCCGACCTGCGCGCGTACCTGCGTGAGCAGATCATCGCGTGGATCGTCGCCGAAGAGCCGTGGGCGCGCCCCGCCCAGCGCATCGAGCCGCGCCAGACCGTCACCGTCGAGCAGGACATGAGCCGCGAACGCATCGCGCGCCTGGCCGCCGAGCTCGCCGGGATCTCCGGCACGAACGAGGCCGTGGCCGCCACGGGCACGTCGGCTTCCCACACGGGTACGCCTGCGTCGGCCGGTGAGCAGTCCAGCGCCGCGACG
>NZ_ALCB01000109.1:0-1266 GCF_000282935.1 Actinomyces sp. ICM39 | reverse complement strand
AAGCCAAGATGTCTCCGGCTCTGCGTTTGAGCGTTCTGCCCAGCGTGATGAGCTCGGTCAGACCCCTGGGTACGCGCGTGGAGGTCAGTGTGTTGATTTCGGCTTGCATTAGGGCCTTGCCGCGGATTTTGTGGGGATCGCGGTAGCTGTCGATGATGTTCTGGTAGACGCTCCAGGTGACTTCGAGTGCGACGTGGCAATCGCTGGCGAACAGGTCGGCTAGCTGGTGTTGCTGGCGTGGGGTGAGCAGGCAAGATCTGGTGTGTAACATCCTGCGAGCCTTGTACAGGGGATCCGTGGCCCGCCCGCGCCGATGGTGAAGTTCTTGCTGAATGCGCCTGCGGCACTCATCGAGAGCATCACCGGCCAGGCGCACAACGTGGAAAGGATCCATGACCGCCCTCGCGTCTGGGAGCTCTTCGGCGGCGGCGCTCTTAAAGCCGGTGAATCCATCCATCGCGACGATCTCAATGCGCTCGCGCCAGGTGTCGGGCTGGGAGGCCAGCCAGGTTTTGAAAACCCGCTTGGATCGGCCCGGAATCATATCCAGGAGCCGGGAGGGACCACGACGGTCACGTATAGGAGTCAAGTCCAAGATGACGGTGACGTATTTGTCCCCGTATGGGGTGTGTCGCCACACGTGTTCATCCACGCCAATGACACGCACCCCCTCGAAACGATCAGGATCATCGATGAGCATGCGCTGGCCTTCACCTAAGATCGCGGTATTGGCAGTGTTCCACGACACGGCCAATACGTCGGCGACGCGCGCCACCGTCAGATGATGGACCACCAGGCCCACCAGCGCCCAGCGCACCGCCGCACGCGAGAGCTTCGCACGCGGGTCGGCCGCTGCACTCATGTTTTGACGCCACACGTGAGCACACTCTGGGCAGCGGTAGCGGCGCACGCTCACGTGCAACATGGTGGGGTGCCACCCGTAGGGTACGTGAGCCAAGCGCCTGACCACCGTGTCACGTACGACGCCCTCACCCCCACACTGTCGGCACCACCGATCCTCACCCACTACCTTGCAGGCCAAGACGGTCCGATCGTCTCCTACACGTTGACCCATCACTTCCAGTCCTAGGTCATCCAGGCCCGTGAAGGCGCTCAGATCAGGGCGATCAAAGGTAGCATTGGACATGTCGAGGTCTTTCAGATGGACGGTGTCGCAACCCCCATCATCGGAAGACCTCGACCTCTACCCGGCCACGACACGCCCAACCCCGCATACCACCCCCACACCCTCAATTATGAAGAGCC
>NZ_ALCB01000108.1:0-114867 GCF_000282935.1 Actinomyces sp. ICM39 | reverse complement strand
TCGCCCTCGAGGCCGCCGAGCGCGCCCTGTCCCGGGCTGCCGCCGAACGTGATCGCCTGAGCGAGCGGCGCTCCCAGGTCTCCCAGGAGGTCTCGGACGCTCGCCGCGCCCTGGACCGGCTGAGCGCCGAGCTGTCGGAGGCCACGGCCTCGGCCCACCAGGGGCAGATCGCCGCAGAGCAGACACGCTTGCGCGTCGAGGATCTGCAGCGGCGCGCCCTGGAGGAGCTGTCCCTCGAGCCCGAGCAGCTGCTCGCCGAGTTCGGTCCGGAGACGCTGGTGCCGATGCTGCCGCTCGACCCCGATCAGGTCGACAAGGCTGCGGCCGCCGAGCCGAGCGCGTACGTGCGCGCCGAGCAGGAGCGTGCCCTTGCGAAGGCGCAGAAGGACTTGGAGAAGCTGGGGCGCGTGAACCCCCTGGCGCTCGAGGAACACGAGGCGCTGGCCTCGCGGCACAAGTTCCTCGTGGACCAGGTGCAGGATCTTAAACAGTCGAAGGCGGACCTGCTGCGCATTGTGCAGGACGTGGATCGCCTGGTGGAGGAGGCCTTCGCGTCGGCCTTCGCCGAGACGCGCGAGCAGTTCGAGCACGTGTTCGGCGTGCTGTTCCCGGGCGGGGTGGGCGACCTGGTGCTGACCGACCCGGACGACATGCTGACGACCGGCATCGAGATCGAGGCTCGGCCCGCGGGCAAGAAGGTGAAGCGCCTGTCGCTGCTGTCGGGCGGCGAGCGTTCCCTGGCCGCGATCGCGTTCCTGGTCGCGATCTTTAAGGCGCGTCCGTCGCCGTTCTACGTCATGGACGAGGTCGAGGCCGCCCTGGACGACATGAACCTGACGCGCCTGCTGGCGATTTTCAAGGAGCTGCAGGAGACCTCGCAGCTGATCGTCATCACGCACCAGAAGCGCACGATGGAGATCGCGGACGCCCTCTACGGCGTCACCATGCGCGACGGTGTCACGACGGTGGTCTCCCAGCGCTTGGCGGACTAGGGTAAGGGTCCTCGCGTGAAAGGCCGTTGCTTCTACTCGCGATGACACCGCCTTCAAAGAAAATGAAGACAGAATTTGGACTTGAGAGGAGAGGGTAATGAGCAACAAGCAAGAGGGGACCTACCGTCTCGCGGGAGGGATCACCGTTACCGACGCTGATCTTGAAGCGGATGCTCAGCGCTTCGAAGCGGGCGAATGCGACGGAGCGTGGAAGGTTCTCCCGGAGCGCCCGCCGCGCTCAGGCCTCGACCCTCGTTAGCGTGCCGTGCGTGAGCTCATAGATCGTGTCCACGTAGGGCAGGATCGAGCGATCGTGCGTCACCATGATGGCGCTCTTGTTCTGTGACTTCACTTCCTTGCAGATCAGCTGGGCGATCTCCTGGCCGCGATCCGGGTCCAGGCTCGCGGTCGGCTCGTCTGCCAGGATCAGCTGCGGGTTCCCGATGAAGGCGCGAGCGATCGCCGCGCGCTGCTTCTGGCCACCCGACATCTGGCGCGGATACTTGGCGTAGGAAGCCTCAATACCCAGGTCCTCCATGAGGGAACGGACCTCGGCCTGACGCGCGGCCTTGTCCTTCTCGCCCTTGAGCTTCGCGACCAGCTCGAGCTGGTCGCCGATGCGCATGTAGGGCAGGAGCTGGTGGTCCTGGAAGATGAAGCCCAGCAGCTCCAGGCGCTTGCGCGTCCACTGCTTCTGGCTCAGCTGTGTGAGGTCCTGGCCGGCGATGGAAATGCGCCCCTCGTCGGCCGACAGCAGCAGGCCAGCGATGGACAGGAGCGTCGACTTTCCGGAACCTGAGGGCCCCAGGATCGCCACGAACTCACCGGCGTCGGCGCTCAGGCTCAGGCCACTCAGCACGCGGTGCGTCTGGTCGCCGTCGGCGTAGGACTTTCCGATCGAATCCAGTTCGATGATTGCCACTTTATTCTCCGTTTCCGCCGATGACTTCGATGGGATCCACCTTCTTGATCTTCAGCAGCGACAGCGCGCCGCACAGGATCGACGTCACGACGAAGCTGATCGCGACGGTGACGCTGTCTGCGAGAGTCATGATCGACGGGACGGTGCTCGGCAGGAACGGCGCCATGGCGGCGGCGAGGCCGAGGCCGATCACGACGCCGATGATCGAGATGATCGTCAGCTGGGAGATCTGAATGTAGGTAATGGTGCGCATCGGCATGCCAATCGCCTTCAGGACACCGAACTGGCGCAGCTTCTGCAGGGTGAGGATGTAGAAAAAGACGCCCAGGATCGCGGACGAGGCCACGAGGAGTACCCACGTGA
Source organism: Actinomyces sp. ICM39 (assembly GCF_000282935.1). Lineage (NCBI taxonomy): Bacteria > Bacillati > Actinomycetota > Actinomycetes > Actinomycetales > Actinomycetaceae > Actinomyces > Actinomyces sp. ICM39. Next base: position 112,590 of record NZ_ALCB01000108.1, on the reverse strand, counting down.
TCATCTTGAGCGTGAGGTTCTGGGCCTTGTAGCCGGGGATCTTGTCGATGACCTGCTGGCGGTCGGCGGTCATCAGGTGAGTGGGAAGGGCGTCCTCCGCAATCTCATCCGAGGTCACGACCGTCTGGGCCTGCCACCGGTAGTTCGGATCCGTCTTGGTACGCATACCCGCGTAGGTCTGCGAGCTGACGAAGCCGATGTCGCTGTATCCGTAGTTAGCCCTCTTGGCAAAGGCGACGACCGTGAGCTCCTGCTCCGAGATCTTGTCAATCACTCGATCGCCGACGCGGACGCCCTCGTTTTCAAACGCGCTGTCGAGGATGACTTCGTTATCCCCGAGCATGGAGATCGTCAGGTCGGAGTCGATGAGGGTCGGCTGGAGAACGTTACCGTCGTTGTGATCCGTCGCGAAGTACGTGATGTCCAGGGTGTTCGAGTCGTCGCCCTGGGTGATAGTCGCGCGCTGGATGACGAGGCTCGCGTAGTCGCGCATCCCGGCCGCTTCGAGGGCGTCGATGTCGTCGGAAGTCACCGACGAATAGGGGATGACGCCATCGGAGTCCGTCGACAGGACGTAGGTGAGGGGACCGTAGTTCGCGATCTGCGCGGACACGGAGGCGGCGAGGCCGTTGGTGAGGCCCGAGAGGAACACGACCATGAACATGAGCGTGGCGATCAGGAACTCGATGAGAACGAACTTCTTTGGTTGATATGTAATTTCGTTCCACGCTATTTTCATGGCTTTGCTCCAATGCGGGCGAAAGTGTGTCAGCTCGCCACCTTTTGTGCCCGAAAGCGGCTCGCAACTGTACCACGCGGTTTTTGACAGGCGCGCGAGGGAGATGTGCGACAGAGCGGGTCAGGGGTGGTTTCGTGACGTAGTCGTCGCAAATGGGCACAACAACGATGCGCACAAGAAAAACGCGGGCGGGGACCCCGTTGGTCCCCGCCCGCGCCTTCACGCCGTGCGTCCCGCCGCCGCGGGGGGCTCGCTCTCAGTCGTTCATGAAATGACGTTCGTCCAGGATCTGCGCGCCGCCGCCCACCAGCGAGGGCAGGTGCTCGTTTGCGTGGTGGCCGCAGAAGTACAGCTGGCCACCCGAAGGCATCGTCGCACGAACCCAGGCGCGAGCGCCGCAGGCGTCGCAACGATTTGCCGCATTCAGCTGCGGCTCGTCCAGTACGGGGCGTTCAAGAGTCTGTGCGTTCATGCTTCCATCACACACCATCACCCCGCCCCGTGCACCCCTGTTCACCCGGGGCGCAATCGACCGCCCGCACGCCGACACAATGAAACGGGGGAGTGGAAATCACTCCAACGACAGCCCCAACACGCCCCGAAACGGTACCCACCAGCGCGATCTGGCCCCGGCCTCGTCAATCGTGGAAAGCGTCCCAGAACCGGCGCCACGCGCACCGTTGGCCACAAACGAGCGCCCAGCCACATATGATGCACATCGTGACTCCTACCGACGCATCCGACTACAACGCACGGCACCTCTCGGTCCTCGAGGGGCTCGAGGCCGTGCGCAAGCGCCCCGGCATGTACATCGGCTCGACCGACCACCGTGGCCTCATGCACTGCCTCTGGGAGATCATCGACAACGCGGTCGACGAGGCCCTGGAAGGCCACTGCGACACGATCGACGTGCGCCTGCACCCCGACCACTCCGCCTCCGTCGCCGACAATGGCCGAGGCATCCCCGTTGACATCGTGCCCGGTCAGGGCCTGACGGGCGTCGAAGTCGTCTACACCAAGCTCCACGCCGGCGGTAAGTTCGGCGGCGGCTCCTACGCCGCCTCGGGCGGCCTCCACGGCGTCGGCGCCTCCGTCGTGAACGCCCTGTCGGCCCGCCTCGACGTGCAGGTCGACCGCGGCGGCAAGACCCACGAGATGTGCTTCCGCCGCGGCGAACCCGGCGAATTCGACGACTCGAAGCAGCGCACCCCTAACTCGCCCTTCAAGCCGTTCGTGGACGGCTCGACCCTCAAGACCGTCGGCAAGGTGAAGAAAACCCAGACCGGCACGCGCGTGCGCTTCTGGGCGGACTTCCAGATCTTCCCGTCCACCGAGGGCTTCTCCTGGGAGAACCTGCTGGCGCGCGCCCGCCAGACCGCGTTCCTCGTGCCCGGCCTGACCATCAACTGCTACGACGAGCGCGGCGAAGAGGAGCTCCACGAGAGCTTCCGCTTCGACGGCGGCGTCGTCGACTTCGCGAACTGGCTCGCCTCCGACGGCCCCGTCACCGACACGTGGCACATCACGGGCGAGGGCACCTACAACGAGACCGTGCAGGCCTTGGACTCCGAGACCGGGCACCTGCGCGCCACCGAGGTCGAGCGCACCTGCGAGGTCGATATCGCGCTGCGCTGGGGCATCGGCTACGACACGACCGTCCAGTCTTTCGTCAACATCATCGCCACCCCCAAGGGCGGCACCCACGTCACCGGCTTTGAGCAGGCGGTCCTCAAGACCCTGCGCGCCGCGATCGACAAGAACGCCCGTAAGCTCAAGGTCGGTGCGAAGGACGGGCGCCCCGAGAAGGACGACGTCCAGGCCGGCATGACCGCCGTCATCACCGTGCGCTTCCCCGAGCCCCAGTTCGAGGGGCAGACCAAGGAGACGCTGGGCACGCCCCAGATCCGCACCGTCGTCAACCGCGTGGTCTCCGACTGGCTGAAGGCCAAGTTTGCCTCCTCCAAGCGCGACGACAAGCAGCAGACCTCCCTCCTCATGGAGAAGGTCGTTGGCGAGATGAAGGCCCGCGTCTCCGCGCGCCTGCACAAGGAAATCTCGCGTAAGAAGAACGCGCTCGAAACCTCCTCGCTGCCCGCCAAGCTCGCGGACTGCCGCCTCGAGGACGTCGAGGAGACCGAGCTCTTCATCGTCGAGGGCGACTCCGCCCTGGGCACGGCCAAGGCCGCGCGCAACTCCCACTACCAGGCCCTGTTCCCGATTCGAGGAAAGATCCTCAACGTGCAGAAGGCCTCGACCGCGGACATGCTGGCCAACGCCGAGTGCGCCAACATCATCCAGGTGATCGGCGCGGGCTCGGGCCGTACCTTCGACCTGTCTCAGGCTCGCTACGGCAAGGTCATCCTCATGACGGACGCCGACGTGGACGGCGCGCACATCCGCACCCTGCTGCTGACCCTGTTCTTCCGCTACATGCGACCCATGGTCGAGGCCGGCCGCATCTACGCTGCTGTCCCGCCCCTGCACCGTATCGAGGTTGCGGGCAAGGGGCGTAAGAAGCGCGAGTACATCTACACCTACTCTGAGGACGAGCTGCATCGTAAGCTCGCCGCCCTGCGTCGCTCGGGCCGCACGTGGAAGGAACCGATCCAGCGGTACAAGGGCCTGGGCGAGATGGATGCCGACCAGCTCGCGGAGACCACGATGGACCGGGCCCACCGTTCGCTGCGTCGCATCACGCTGGCGGACGAGGAAGCCCTGCGTCAGGCTGAGGATGTGTTTGAGCTGCTCATGGGCTCGACCGTGGGTCCGCGCAAGGAGTTCATTGTCGAGGAGTCCGCGGGGCTGGATCGTACGCGTATCGACGCGTAATGACGGGCGTAAGTGCCCGCGTTCTGCACAAACGTTCATGTGTGTTGACCATATGTCAAGCATCAGTGTGACTAAAGGCCCTATCAGCCGGTAGGATGTTACGCATGACAGGACTTGCGCAGCGACTCACGCCGCCCGGGTCCGTCCCGTACCCGGGCAATCACCTCGGGTTGCGCTGGCGGCCCATGATCGGCCGCGACGCGCCCGCCGTGTACGCACTCATCTCCCTGATCGAAGACGACGACAACGCCATTCGGCGCACCTCCGTCGAGGACATTGCGGACATGATGGAGGGCGAGAACGGACGCGACTGGGTCGACACGATCGTTGGTCTCGACGCGAAACGAAACATCTGCGCGGTGGCGTCCGTGCGCGTGCTGCGCGGTATCCATGAGGCTGCGACCGCCGTCGTCAGCGCCTTCATTCACCCGCACTGGCGTGGTCGAGGTGTGGGGCGCGCCCTGCTCTACTGGCAGGATGGACGCGCCCGACAGATGCTCGTCGAGGAATTCGGCGCCGAGTCCGAGGTGCCGGTGTCTATCTCGAATCTCGTCGACGCGCACATGACCGACCGCCGCCGCCTCTACATCGCGGCCGGTTTCTTCGCCAAGCGCACCTATCAGGTGATGTACCGCGACCTTGCGGGCGGCGAGGTCGCACCGCAGCCGCGTCACGGCTACCGGATCCTGCCGTGGAATCAGGTTCCGCAGGATCAGATTCGTGCCATCCATATGGAAGCTTTCCAGCAGGCGTTCCGTTCCCCACTGCGTGCCCTGTGGTGGGACGATGCGATGAACCACTTCGACCCGCGGTGGTCTTTCGTCGCCGTCGATTCTGAAGGCGAGGTGGTCGGCTACGCGATCACGGGTCGCCCCGCGCAGCGCTGGGTGGCAACGGGTCGTCCGGAGGCCTACGTCTACCTGCTGGGCGTCGCGGAGGCTCACCGTGGTCGTTCTGTGGCGACGGCCCTCGTGGGGCACACGGTTGCGGCAGCGTCGGCCTCGGGAGCGTGCCGTATCGGCCTGGATGTCGACATGTCGAGTCCCGATGGCGCGCATAATATCTACGAGCACCTGGGCTTCGTCGATGAAGCCGCCGAGGTTTATTACACGATCGACCAGTAGAGACGGAAGGAGGCGAGCATGAGCATTCCTCTCGCGCAGCGAGCAAATGCCCCCGAGTTCGTCCCCTTCCCGGGCGAGCATCATGGGATCGAGTGGGAGCAGCTGACGGCAGCTCACCACGTCGGTCTTTCTGCTCTTTTCGCCCGTATGGAGGCTCGCGACAACCCGCCGTATCGCACGAGCCCCGACGAGGTTGAGGAGATGCTCTCGGGTGCATCGCAGTGGCGAGGCCTCGTCGGCATCGCCCGCAAGGGTATCGCGGCCGGTCGCATCGTCGCCTTTGCGCAGGTGGTCCTTCGTTTCCCCGGGCGCGTGGAGTGCGTGTGCGTCGGGGGAGTGGATCCCGACTTCCGGCGCATCGGCCTCGGCAATGCGATCGTCGACTGGCAGGAGGGTACCGCCCGACAGATGCTCGCTGGTGTCGAGGGTGACGCCCCGGCTCAGATCACCTGTCACGTCGAGGCCGGCCAGGACGATCTTGAGGCTCAGCTGAAGGTGCACGGCTTCCGTTGGGCGCGCACCTACTACGAGCTGCGTGCCTCCCTGGATGACCTGCCGCCGGTGCCCGACCTTGGGTCGTACATGAGCATCGAGGCCTGGGAACCTCAGTGGGAGGAGCCCGCTCTGCGCGCCGCAAACCGGCTCAATGAGTCCGAGTGGGGTCGTCCTCCGCTGACGCAGGAGCAGTGGATGCAGGGGCGCACGGCCTTTGCTCCCGAATGGTCTTTCGTCGCCGTTGACCGGACGGGCGATCGCCCCCGCGTCGCGGGTTTCCTCCTGGCCTCGCGTTACGAGCAGGATTGGGCGGCTCTGGGCTGGCGCGAGGGGTACATCGATCAGATGGGTGTGCTCTCGCAGTGGCGTGAGAGCCGTGTTGCGGATGCCCTGATCCTCGCGTCGATGTGGGCGCAGAAGCGCGACGGTATGGATCGCGCGGGCACGGGAGTGGGGTCTGCGAACCACACGGGCGCGCTCGCCATCTACGACTACCTGGGCTTCCGCACGGTGGGACAGACCAGGCTCTACGCCATCGAGATCTGACTGTCGTTTCGCATGGTGGATGTTTCCGCGCATCCTCTTGTGTTAGCGTCGTCACTTTTTTCTCTCTGATGGGATCATTTCTTCCGGTTTTCTTTTCAGTTTTCACATAAATGATCCCTAGGTCCTAATTGTCTGACCAATTAATTTTTTAGGCTCCCAGCAGAGGCCACGAGCGGCCTCGGCGCCACGCGCGTCCCTTCCCCACAGTGCGGAGCCAGCATGACTACGAAGTCGTCAGCACCAACCAAGTCCATTCCGCCTCTGGTCATTCGAAGCGCCATTGTTGCCTCCCTCGGCGGCCTGCTCTTCGGCTTTGACACAGCGGTCATTTCCGGCGCGGAAGAAAAGCTCACCGAGCTCTACGCGCTCTCCTCTATGGGTGAGGGCATGATCGTTGCCATTGCAACCATTGGCACGATCTGCGGTGCTATCGTCGCCGGAAAACTCGCCGACCGCTTTGGCCGTAAACCCATCCTCTTCTGGATCGGCATCCTCTTCGGCGTGGGTGCACTGGCCACGGCCCTGGCGCCTGTGCCCACCCTGGTGACAGCTGCTGACGGCACGGTCTCGGCCTCGTCCGCCTTCCCGATCACCTTCTTCATGGTGTTCCGCTTCCTCGGCGGCGTCGGCGTCGGCCTGTCCTCCGTGGTCGCTCCCATTTACACCGCCGAAATCGCCCCCGCCCGCGTGCGCGGACGCCTGGTCGGCCTGGTCCAGTTCAACATCGTCTTCGGTATCCTCCTGGCCTACGCCTCCAACGCGGTCATCCGCGAGATTGCGCACGAAGACACCGCGTGGCGCTGGATGCTCGGCGTCATGGCCGTCCCCGCCGTCTTCTTCCTCATCTTCCTGGCCACCGTCCCCGAGACGCCGCGCTGGCTGCTGGCTCACGGACACGAGGAACGCGCCGTGAAGATCTCCGAGCGCCTCACCTCCACGCAGGAAGAAAGCAGCGAGCAGATCGCCGAGATGAAGGCGCAGATCGCCGAGGACGCCGCCGGCGGCAAGGTCGCCTTCTTCACGCGCCGCTACCGCAAGGTCATCCTCATGGCCTTCTGCATCGCGATGTTCAACCAGCTCTCCGGCATCAACGCGATCCTCTACTACGCGCCCAAGGTCATGAAGCTCGCCGGCGGCGCCGCCGTGCTGGGTGATGCTTTCCCCTACATCGGCTCCGTCATCGTCGGCCTCATGAACCTGATCGCCACCATGGCCGCCCTCACCGTCATCGACCGTATTGGCCGCCGCCAGCTCATGATCGTCGGCTCGATCGGTTACCTGATCTCGCTTGGCTTCCTCGCCGGCATGATGTTCGCCTACGAGGGTGGCTACTTCGAGGAGGGTAGCGCGGCGCCCGTGTGGCTCATTCTCCTCGGCCTGCTCGGCTTCATCGCCTCCCACGCCTTCGGTCAGGGATCGGTCATCTGGGTCTTCATCTCCGAGATCTTCCCGAACCGCGTGCGCGCGCGTGGCCAGTCGCTGGGCTCGCTCACGCACTGGGTCTTCGCCTTCATTACCACCTACGCCTTCCCCGTGCTCACCGATAAACTCGGTGGTGGCTACGCTTTTGGAATCTTCTTCCTCGCGATGGTTGGTCAGCTATTCTGGGTGCTGAAGGTCATGCCCGAAACCAAGGGCATTCCGCTCGAAGAAATGGAAGAGAAGCTGGGGTTGACCAATGACTAGGATCGTGAACATCGGGGAAGCTCTCATCGATGAGATCACCCGCCCAAACAGTGAACCCGTCGAGGTTGTCGGGGGATCGATGCTCAACGTTGCCGCCGGCCTGACCCGGCTCGGCCACGAATCCGAGCTGGCGACGTGGTTCGCCCGTGACGCTCGCGGCGACAAGGTGCGCGCTCACGCCGAGGCCGCCGGCGTCACCCTGACGCCCGGTAGCGACGGTGCCGAGTTCACCACGGTGGCTCACGCTGCCGTCGACGAGAAGGGGCACGCCACCTACGAGTTCGACCTGTGCTGGGATGTGCCCTCCGTCGAGGATCCCGACACTGTTGGACACGTGCACACCGGCTCCTACGTGGTCGTCGTCGAGCCCGGCGCTGACAAGGTCCTGGCCGCCGTCAAGCGCCAGGCCATCCGCGGAACCGTGTCCTACGACCCGAACATCCGCCCGGCTCTCCTGGGCACGCCCGACGAGGCCCGCCCGCACGTCGAGGCGATCGTGGCTCTCGCGGACGTTGTCAAGGCGTCGGACGAGGACCTGAAGTGGCTGTACCCGGGCCGCCCCGTCGAGGACGTCCTGCGCGAGTGGCTGCAGTCCGGTCCCTCCCTGATCCTGTGCACACGCGGTCCGTGGGGTGTCTACATCCTGACCGCCGCCGAGCGTGACATGCTCGTCGTCGATCCCCTCGACGTCGAGCTGGTGGACACCGTGGGCGCGGGCGACTCGCTCATGGCCGGCCTGATCTCCGGCCTGGTGGATGCGGGTCTACTGGGCTCGGCCGAGGCGAAGCAGCGCCTGCGCGAGGCCTCGTGGGATCAGATCCTGCCCGCCATTCACCGCGGCATCATCACCTCCGGCATCACCATCTTGCACCAGGGCGCGTACTCGCCTACGCGCGAGGAGGTTGCCGGCATTCTGGCCGCCGACCCGACGCTGCGAGGCTGATGGGGGAGCGTTCCTCAACTGATGGGTGTGGGCCCGGCCGATTGGCTGGGCCCACACCCATATCCGCATGGATCACGAAAACGGTGGGGTGGCCGGGAGCAATCCCGGCCACCCCACCGTCATGACTAGAAGGGGGCGTCAGCCGATCGACGCGATCGCGAAGGTGATCGGCACGCCCGAGCCGTCGCGGCGCTCGTCCTCGGCGGGCAGTTCAATGGGCGAACCATCCGCGGACGCGGCGCGTGCCGGCTTCGTGCCCACCCACGCGATATCGAGTCGATCCTCACCGCGCAGGAAGCGCTGGCAGCGCACGCCCTGGCCGCCTCGGCCCTTCGCCGGGTAGCACTCGAAAGGCGTCACCTTCACCGTCGTCTGGCCCGTGCCCGGCAGTGCGCCCAGAGCGGCGGCCACAGTCACGACGACGGCGTCGATGGGAGCCTCGACCACCCAGAAGCCCAAGGCCTCGGCACCGGCGTTCAGCTTCATACCCGCCATGCCGCCGGCCGTACGACCCTGCGGGCGAACCTTCGCAGCGGGGGTACGCAGCAGCTGCGCGTCCGACGAAATAAACACCAGGTCCGCCTCGTCCGAGCAGCGATCGAAGCCCACTAGACGGTCACCATCCTCCAGGGCGATGACCTCCCACTCGTCGCGCTGCAGCACGTCCGGGCGCAGGCGCTTGACCGTGCCGCGAGCCGTGCCCATCGCGACCACATCGGTGCCCTCGGGATCGAGCAGACCCACGGCGGGAACGTCCGTGTGCAGCAGGAGTGACGCAGGCATCGCCCCGGCAAGGGACAGGCCCGTCTCAAAGCGGGGGAGTGCTGGCAGATCCACGACGTCGATGCGGTGGGCGATGCCGTCCTCCGTCACCACGGCTACCTGCGAGCGGGCCGTCGACGGCAGCTGCACGCGCCAGCCGTCCGACGCCGCGCGAGGTCCGGGCTCAAGGGGATCCCCGCCCTCGACGCGGGCGAGAGCCCCCGAGGAGGACAAAACCACGACGCACGGGTCATCCGGGATCTGCAGGTCCAGGCCCTTGCCGGAACGCGACACCGACGGCAGGGCCGCCAGTGCGGCATCGTCGGACGCGGCTCCCACGGGCGTGCCCGTCGAGGCCAGCAGCAGCGTGCGGCGCGGCGTGCCTAGGCGATCCGAGACCTCGCGCAGCTCCTTCTTCACGAGCGCGCGCAGCAGCTCCGGATCCTCCAGGATCTCGCGCAGCGACGCGATCTTCGCCAGCAGCTCGTCGCGCTCAGTCTCCAGCTCGATGCGTGAGAACTTCGTGAGGCGACGCAGGCGCAGCTCGAGGATGTAGTTCGCCTGCGCCTCGGACAGGTCGAAGGCCGTCATGAGGCGCTCGCGCGCGATCTCCGCGTCGTCGGAGGAGCGAATGATGGCGATGACGTCGTCGATATCCAGGATCGCGATGAGCAGGCCCTCGACCAGGTGCAGGCGATCCTCGCACTTCTTCAGGCGGAAACGGCTGCGACGCGTCGTGACATCAAGGCGATGATCCAGGAAGACCTGCAGCATCTCTTTGAGGCCCAGCGTGCGCGGCTGGCCGCCCACGAGCGCCACGGCGTTGATCGAGAAGGAATCCTCCAGCGGCGTGCGCTGGTAGAGCTGCTGGAGCACGGCCTCGGGGTTGAAACCGTTCTTCACCTCGATGACCAGGCGCAGGCCGTGGATGCGGTCCGTGAGATTCTGAACCGAGGAAATGCCCTTCAGGCGTCCCGCGTTCGCGTTTTCCTTGATCTTCTCGATGACCTTTTCGGGACCGACCATGTAGGGCAGCTGCGTGACGATGATGCCCATCTTGCGGGCGGTCACGCGCTCGATCTGGACCTTCGCGCGGGTCTTGAACGCGCCTCGGCCCGTCTCGTAGGCCTCCTTGATGCCCTCGAGGCCGACGATGACGCCACCCTCAGGCAGGTCGGGACCCGGAATGTAGCGCATGAGGTCGGCGACGGACGCGGAGGGGTTATCCAGCAGGTGAATGGCGCCCGCGATCGTCTCCGACAGGTTGTGCGGGGCGATATTCGTCGCCATACCCACGGCGATGCCCGAGGCGCCGTTGACCAGGAGCTGGGGGAAGGCCGCCGGCAGGACGTCGGGCTGCATGAACTGGTTGTCGTAGTTGGGGACGAAGTCGACCGTGTCCTCGTCCAGGCCCGTCACGAGGTCCAGCGCGGCGGGTGCCATGCGTGCCTCGGTGTAACGCGCGGCGGCCGGGCCGTCGTCCAGAGAGCCGAAGTTACCGTGCCCATCGACCAGGGGAACGCGCAGGTTGAAGGGCTGCGCGAGGCGCACCAGGGCCTCGTAAATCGCGGAATCGCCGTGCGGGTGGAGCTTACCCATGACCTCGCCGACCACGCGCTGGGACTTCACGTGTCCCTTGTCGGGGCGCAGCCCCATCTGATCCATCTGGAAGAGGATGCGGCGCTGTACGGGCTTGAGGCCGTCGCGCGCGTCGGGAAGCGCGCGCGCGTAGATCACGGAGACGGCATACTCCAGGAAGGACCCACGCATCTCATCGGACACGTCGATCTCTGTGATGTTCTCGTCCTTCTCAGGGATGTCGACGACCTGGTCCTTCTTAGCCATACGCGCAATTATTGCGCGGCTTGGCGCTCATTTCGACTGGCGCGCCGCTTCGGGGCACAATTGGGGCATGGACACATGGACCCGTATCGAACGTGGGGGCTTCTACCCCAAGGCGGTGCAGCGCGCGCTGCGCCGGGCTCTGGGCGCCGCGGAGCCGCTGGCGACGCTGTGCCAGGTGGATACGGGTTTCGACCGCGGATCGGTATTCCGGCACCTGACCGTTGCCTCGCTGACGGACCGCGCCATCGTCCAGCTGCACGTTGATGAGATGGACGGTGGCTCTGCGACGATCGCGACGGCTGTGCATCGGGTGGGTGACATCGCCGGATACTCCACGATGGAGGTCTACACCGACCCCGAGAACGCGAGCGGCCTGTCCGAGATGACGATTGCGCTGGACCTGAAGGGCGCGCGCCGCCTCGAGCTCGAGCCCGCTCGCTGCGATGACCCCAATTGCATGGCCGACCACGGCCTGGCGGGCACGTCCTTCCCCGACGATATGACCTTCCGGATCTCTGCGGCCGCCGACGGCCAGGATGCCCTCGACGAGGCCATGGTCTTCGTCGATCATCTTGCGCGCCTGATGGGAACCCGCAGTGAGTGAGCGCGCGCTGACACTGGACCTGCCCGGCGCCGACCTGCCCGGCGCGGGGGATCCGGTCATCACGGACATCGTCGCGGGTGCCCTTTCGTCGATTGATGCTGATTTGCCCGGTGCATCTGCTCAGGCGGCTGCATCCCTCGGGATCGAGGACGGGGCTGAGCAAGTCCTCCTCATCCTGGTTGACGGCCTCGGGTACGAACTGATCCAGGACTACGCCGGGCATACCCCGACGTTGCGCCGGCTGCGCGGGGACATGCGGTCGATCCACACGGTCGTTCCCTCGACGACGGCCGCGGCCATCACGGCTTTCGGGACGGGTGCTCGCCCGGGTGCGACCAACATGGTGGGCTTTTCCGTCGCCTACGGTGGCGGCGTCATGAACCTGCTGGCCATGGAGGGTGGGCCCGCGCCCACCGAGTGGCAGCCCACCCCCACGTACTTTGAACGCCTCGCCGCGGTGGGCGTGTCCTCGGCGGTCATCTCGCCGGCTCGTTTCGCGGGATCCGGGTTGACGGGTGCCGCACTGCGCGGAGCGCGTCACGTGCCTGCGGAGACGCTCGATGAACGCGTGAGCGCCGCCCTGCGCGAGCTGCGCGCGGGAACGCCCGTGGTGTACCTCTACTGGTCCGAGATCGACCACGCCGGCCACGGCTCGGGCGTCGGCTCGGACAGCTGGATCGGTGGCCTCGAAGAGTTCGATGCGGGCCTCGCCCGGCTGTTGAGGTCGCTGCCCGCGGGCGTGCGCACCGTCATGACGGCTGACCACGGCATGATCAACGTCGACGCCACGCAGATCCTCGACGTCGCATCCACGCCCGCCCTGCGCGATGGCGTGCGCATCATCGCGGGAGAAACTCGCGCGGTGCACGTCCACGCCGAGGAAGGACGCGCCGACGAGGTGGAGGCGCGCTGGCGCGACGTCCTGGGGGAGAGCGCCTGGGTCGTGTCCGGTGACGACATCAGCACCCTTATCGGTGCGGGTGACGGTGCGTCGGTTATCGGAGACTTCCTCGTTCTCGCACGAGGCCGGGGTGGAGTCGTCGACTCACGCACGCAAAGCGCTTCGGCGATTGCTATGCCCGGTGTGCATGGATCGCTCACCTCCACGGAAATGCGCATTCCCGTCATCGTGCTGTCGTGAGCGCACTCGCTCAGATACGACCAGTGGCCGCCCTCGGAGGAGAGCGGCCACGACGACAAACGATTGCTTAGGACTTCGAGCCGAATAGGATCTCGTCCCAGCTGGGCACGGACCTGCGGTTCTTCTTCGACGACGCGCGGGCCATACGCGAGCCCGTGACGCCCTGGGACGGCACGGCGCCCGTTGCGCCTTCCTCCGCCTTCGCGGGAGCCGTGTCGACGGGAGCGACGGCCTTCATGGGAATCGCCGACGTCGACTGCTCCTCAGCCTTGGGCTCATCTGCCGTGTCATCCTCGGAGGAAGCGGGGGTATCGGAGAGCCAGGGCAGGACGCCCGACGAGGCCGGGGCCTCGTTCTTCTGCGACCGCGAAGCCACGGGGATGGAGCCGGTTGCGGCGGGGCGAGCCGAAGGAATCTGGCCGGTCGCGGGGAAGAGCGCGTCTTCGGAGGTCTGTGCCGGTGCCTCAGACTTCGTGCGAGCCGACGCGAGCGAATAGATGCGGGCCGAAATGGGACCGGTGGACGTGTCGGGTTCGGTGACCTCCGGCTCGTCCTCGCCAGCGATTGCGGCCAAGTACTCGGCTTCCTCGTCCACCTCGTCGTCCAGATCCAGGTCAATCTGCTGGCGCTTGCCGCGCACGGCGTTGAGCTGATCGACGATTGCCTCGCGGTTACGCAGATCCTCCTCGTCCGGATCCGGAGTGGGAGCCGTGCGAGGCAGGGGAGTGAAGATCGACGCCGTCGGAGAGACGGACACCTGCTCGGTCAGCCACTGAGCCTCTTGGTCGATAGCCTCCAGTGAGCCGGAATTCGACAGATGCCAGTGGGCCGCATGCTCTGCGGCGCCCTGCACGAAGGTCACGATGATTTGCCAGGGCTCCCCGGCCTCGCGGGTCGCAGACCATTCCAGGGAAGCCGGGTCGACGCCGCGTGCGGCCAGGCGATCGACGACGAGATCACCCATCGTCGGGCCACCCTCGCCGACGCGAACGGCGCGCGCACGGGTGAGCGCATAATCTTTTTCGGCCTGCACGGGAGCCTCAAAACGCTCGACCGCGCTGACTTCCATTCCGTGTTCGGACGCAATCTCCTGAGGAGTTGCGCCAGCGCGCAGGAGGGCCTGAATGTCACGAGGAGCGAGGGTAGGGCGAGCGGGAGCAAGCTCCACCCGCGGACGGTCGCGGCGCGTCGCACCGCGGAGCTCGTCCGAGATCAACACCGAATAGCGTTCACCCTGGGCATCGGTGAGCACCAGGGACTCGCCATCGGCGCTGGTCCCGAGCAATTCGAGCTCAATCATCACTTCCTCCTCAAACGTCTAGGTCGAATCGTCTCAAATAATGCAAAGAATGTCGCGTAGCTGGGCGCGTGTCACACATACGATGGCACATTACTCTCACAAGTGTTATCCTCCCTGCGCATAGACCACTCGCGCAAACCGGCTCGAGAGGCGAAAGGGGAGAACCATGGCAACCGATTACGATGCGCCGCGCAAGAACGAAGACGAGGTCGCAGAGGACTCGATCGAGGAGCTGAAGTCCCGTCGCAACGACGCCGGCTCCGCCGAGATCGAGGAAGACGAGAACGAGGCCGCCGAGAATTTCGAGCTTCCTGGCGCTGACCTGTCAAAGGAAGAACTGACCGTTCACGTCGTTCCCCGTCAAGAAGACGAGTTCACCTGCTCGCAGTGCTTCCTCGTGCACCACGCGTCGCAGCTCGACCACGTGGACGCCAACGGTGCCCCCGTGTGCACCGAGTGCGCGATGTGAGGTAGGACGATGTTCGGACGCAACAAGAAGAACGCTGAAGAAGACATCGAAGAGGTCGAGGTCCTGCCTCGCCTCAGCGACGAAGATGCGGACATCTGGAGTGAGCCCGGTCCTCGCAACTACGGTGAGGTCGACGCCTCCGACGGCTACGTCGACATGGGATCCATCCTGTTCCCCGCGGTTCAGGGCATGCAGCTGCGCACGCAGGTCGCCGACGACGGAACGACCGTCCTGCAGATCCTCGTCGTTCTCGGTAGCTCCGGCATCCAGATGAGCGTCGCCGCCGCGCCCCGTTCCGGTGGCGTGTGGGAGGAACTGCGCGAAGAAATTCGCAAGGGCTTCGAAGACCAGGGCGCCAAGGTAGCCGACTACCCGACGCGCTACGGCAACGAGCTCCTCGTCGACATGCCAATGCAGATGCCCGACGGACGCTCCGCGACCTCGCGCATGCGCATCATCGGCCGCGAAGGCGACCGCTGGTTCGCCCGCATCGACATCCTCGGCCCCGCCGCCGCGAACGCGGAAGCCGGCGTCGAGATCGAAAAGGTCATCGACCGCATCATCGTGCGACGCGATGAGCACCCGCGCACACGCCTGGAGCTGCTCCCGGTACACCTGCCTGCGGGTGCCCAGGAAGCCTGACATGGCCTCGTGGATCGCTCGGGTCGGCGCGGCACTCGGTCTCGACAAGGACACGCGTTCCCTGGACGCTGCCCTTGACGAGGACTCGGCGCGCGCCGCCCGCGGGGTCACGCCCATCCGCGACGTGACTGACCGCTCTCATGTGCTCGTGTTCGGCACGCTGCTGGGTATGACGTACCCGCCCGAGGAGGGAGCCCAGCGCGTCCTCGTTGCGACCCTGTACGACGGTACTGACACCCTGGAGCTGCGCTGGCCTGGCCGCGCGTCCATTCCCGGGCTCAGCGTCGGCCAACGTCTCGAGGCCGAAGGTACCGTCGGTCGCGTGGGCGAACGCCTCGTCATCATTAACCCCCTCTATCGCGTGATCGCGGGGGAAGGCTGATGCCGACCCCACGCTGGATGAGTCAGGCAACCTCCGATGACTTCTCGTGGTCCGACGCGCTCGGAGGCACGCGCGGCGTCATCGAAGCAACCGCACCCGGCCTCGTGTTCGTTGTCGTGTACGTGGCCACGCGTGCGCTCGTCCCCACGCTGATCGCGGCGTTGTGCGTCGCGCTTCTTGCCTGCGTGATCCGCCTCGTTCAACGCCAGGGGCTCCAACAGGCACTGTCCGGGCTGTTCGGTGTCGCCATCGGCGTCATCTTCGCGGCCGCGACGGGGCGCGGAGAGAATTACTTCGCGTGGGGTATTGTCACGAACATCGCCATGGCCCTCGTATTCGCCGTGTCCGTTCTGCTCAGGAGGGGCCTCGTCGCCCAGTTCTACGGCCCGCTGACCGGACTGCCCAAGGGGTGGCAGTCAGACCCCACGTACGCGGACCTGCGCCGCAGCTGCAGCTTGCTGACGTGGATGTGGGCCGGTATCTTCGCGCTGCGCGTCCTCGTCCAGGCACCCCTCTGGCTCGGCGGACAGGTCGCGGCGCTCGGCGTGGCCAAGCTGATCCTCGGCCTGCCGCTCTTCGGGCTCGGCGCCTGGGCCACGTGGTGGGGCCTGCGCCGTTACTCCTCGTCCTCCGATGATTCCTCCGACTCCGGGGAAGCGACCAACTGACGCAGGTCCTCCAGCTCGGCGGTGTCCGCATCGGGCACGAGAAGCAGAAGCTCATCGGAGGCCTCGAACACGTCGTCGGCGCTTGGCGTGATCGGACGGCCGTCGCGTAGGAGCGCGGCGAGGACCGAACGGGCCGGCAGCGCCAGGGAATGGACGCGCTTGCCCACAACCGGGGAATCCTCGGGCAGGATGAGCGCGTGCATCGACACGGCGGCCGTGTTGAAGGAGAACAGGCGCACCGGAACGCCCACCGACACCGCCTCCTCGACGAGGGATGTCATAATGCGCGGCGTCGACACGGACACATCCACGCCCCACGCCTGATCGAACAGCCACTCGTTCTTCGGGTTGTTCAGGCGAGCAACCACGCGGGGGACCGCGAATTCGGTCTTGGCCAGCAGGGAGATGACCAGGTTCGCCTTGTCGTCGCCGGTCGCGGCGACCATCACGTCGGCCTCGTCCACGCCCGCGTCGTGCAGCGCGTCAGGCGAGCACGCGTCGGCGAGCACCCAGTCCGCGTCTGCCACGGACGAGATGCGCAGCTTCTCGGGCATGTTGTCGATCAGGGTGATGTCGTGTCCGTGAGCGAGCAGTTCCAGGGCGACGCTGCGGCCCACCGATCCGGCTCCAGCAATCACAATCTTCATGCTCACACCTCCGTCTTGGGCGAGTTAGCCAACTGGTCGCGCAACTGCGCGGTCTCGGTCCCGTTGATCGCGAAGTACAGCTGATCATGCTCCTGGACCACGAGGTCCGGCGACGCGGTGCGGATGGATCCCAAGCGCGATGTGAAGACGATGCGGCAGCCCGTGAGCTCCTCGACGACCTGGAAACTCAGGCCGTACCATCCGGGGGAAGGTGTCGCGTTCACGAGGCCGACCTCGCCGGTTGGGTGGGACCAGATGAGCGATGCATCCGGAGGGAGCAGGCGGCGCATCACCGACTCGGTGGTGCGCTGCACCGAGGCGACCGTCGGAATGCCGAGGCGCTCGTACAGATAGGCGCGCGTCGGGTCGTAGATGCGCGCGACCACGTGCTCGACGTGGAAGACCTCACGTGCGACGCGCGCGGCGATAATGTTCGAGTTATCACCCGACGAGACTGCCGCAAACGCATACGCGTCCTTGATGTTCGCTTGACGCAGGCAGTCGCGGTCCATGCCCACGCCCGTCACGCGACGACCGGAAAAGTCCGGGGAGAGGCGCGAGAAAGCCTTGGAATCCTGGTCAATAACCGCCACGGAATGGCCCGCAGCGTCCAACGTTGATGCCAGGCGAGCGCCGACGCGCCCGCAACCCATGATCACAAAGTGCACGACTACCAAAGTACTCCGGTCCTCGCGTAATAGCCAAGTGTGCGCTTCGCCGCTGCCACTGGACCGTCAGGTGGACTACGCTTAACAACCGTGACGAACTTGTTGGCCTACGCAAAGCGCGTGCTCATCGGGCGCCCGATGCGATCGGACGCGATGGGCCACCAGCTTCTCCCCAAACGCATCGCCCTGCCGATCTTCGCGTCGGACGCGCTCTCCTCGGTCGCCTACGCGCCCGACGAAGTCCTCCTTACCCTCGCACTCGCCGGTTCGATGGCCGCGCTTCAGTCCGTGTGGGTGGGCGTCGTCGTCGCGATCGTGCTTGCGGTCGTGGTCGCGTCGTACCGTCAGACGGTGCACGCCTACCCGTCGGGCGGTGGCGATTACGAGGTCGTCACCACGAACCTGGGCCGTTCCTGGGGCCTGCTCGTGGCCTCGGCACTGCTGGTCGACTATATCCTGACGGTTGCCGTCTCGATCTCGTCGGGCGCCAGCTACATCACGACCGCCGTCCCGGCTCTCCTCGGCCATGAGGTGCCGATCGCGGTAGCGCTCGTCGTCATCCTGGCGACCCTGAACCTGCGCGGCACGCGCGAGGCCGGCGGAGCGTTCGCCGTGCCCACGTATCTGTACATGGGGGCCATCGGCCTCATGGTCGTCGTCGGTTTCGCGAAGATGGCGACGGGGCACCTCGGCGAGTCGCCCACCGCCGCCTACGACCTCGTGACTGCGCCCGGCCACGCGGACGGCCTGGCAGGGCTCGCGGGAGCCTTCCTGCTCATGCGCGCTTTCTCCTCGGGCTGCGCGGCTCTCACCGGCGTTGAGGCCATCTCCAACGGCGTGCCCATGTTCCGCCGCCCCAAGTCCCGCAACGCGGCGACCACGCTGGCGATGCTCGGTCTGATTGCCGCCTCAATGATGATCTCGATCCTTGTGCTGGCGCGCGCGACCGGCGTGAAGATCGTCGACGACGCCGCGACCCAGCTGACCTACCAGGGCGCGCCCGTCCCGGAGAACACGCCGATCGATCCGGCAATCTCGCAGATCGCCTCCGCGGTGTTCGGTCAGGGATCGATCCTCTTCATCCTCATCACCGTTGTCACCGGCTTCATTCTGGTGCTCGCGGGCAATACGGCGTTTAACGGCTTCCCGACGCTGGCATCCGTCCTGTCGCGCGATTCCTTCCTGCCCCACCAGATGGTGCGCCGCGGCGACCGCTTGTCGTACTCGAATGGCATCGTCGTTCTGACGGTCGCCGCGATCGCGCTGATCGTCGGCTTCCAAGCGCAGACGACGCGCCTCATCCAGCTCTACGTTGTCGGTGTCTTCATTTCCTTCACGCTCTCGCAGCTGGGCATGATCAAGCACTGGAACCGGCAGCTGCGCACGCGCCAGTCCGGTCAGGAACGCATGTCCGTCCTGCGCTCGCGCGCCGTCAACATCGTCGGCTTCATGATGACCGGCCTCGTGCTCATCATCGTCCTGGCCACGAAGTTCACGCACGGCGCGTGGATCACCCTGCTGATGATCGCTGTTGCCTTCGGTATCCAGATTTCGATTCACCGCCACTACGAGACGATCCGCTCGCAGCTGCGCGTGGACGACTGGAACGCGCGCCGCGCCCTGCCGACCCGCGTGCGCGCCCTCGTCCTCGTGTCCTCCCTGTCCCGTCCCGCCATGCGAGCGATCGCGGCGGCTCGCGCGTCCTCGCCGACGTCGATCGAGCTCGTCTCCGTCGTCGCCGATGACGAGGAAGAAAACAAGATCCTCCGCCAGTGGAAGGCCTCCGGCGTTCCCGTGCCGCTGACGCTCCTGTCTGCGCCCTACCGTGACATCGCCTCGGTCATCCTCCAGTACGTGCGCGGGCGCCGTCGCGCGATGCCCACCGAGATGCTCGTGGTTTACATGCCGCAGTTCCTCGTCTCTCACTGGTGGGAGAACTTTGTGCACAATCAGTCGGCCCTGCGTCTGCGCGCCGCGCTCCTCGGTGTTCCCGGCGTGGTCATCACGATCGTCCCGTGGCAGCTTGGTGAGGACGACGTCGTGGAAGGCCGACAGCGCGTCAATGACCCGTTTGCGCGCGTTGCCCCGCCTTCAGATGAACCAAAGTTCCGTACCGAGCAGCCCGGCGGCACTCGCAGCGAAAGCCCCGCCGAGGAGAACGAATGAGTCCCCGTCCGTCCCGCCGTCGTCCCTCTCCGCGCCGTCGCACGGCATCCGCTCAGCCCCGCGAGGGGATCGGCGAGGTCCTCCAGCTGACCGTTGGCGAGCCTGCCCACGGTGGCGCGTGTGTCGCCCGCGATGAGAGTGGTCGCGTCGTCTTCGTACGCCACGCGGCACCCGGCGAGATCGTCCGCGCGCGGGTGACCGCCGTCCAGAAGAAGCTCGCGTGGGCGGATGCCATTGAGGTCGTTGAGGCCTCGGCCGACCGCGTCGAGTCCGTCTGGCCCCAGGCCGGTCCGGGAGGCGTCGGAGGCGGGGAGCTCGCGCACCTGACCCCGGCTGCTCAGCGCGATTGGAAGTCCCGCGTGATTGCCGGGCAGCTGCGTCGCGTGGGCGGCGAGGCCCTGTCCGAGGCCGTGGACGCCCTCGGTGGAGTGCGTGTCGCTCCTGCGCCCGGTGACGAGGATCCGGGCGATTCGCTCACCGGTCGTCGCTCGCGCATTGACGTCGTTATCGACGCGGATGGCCGCGCCGGGATGCACGAGTTCCGCGGTCGCCGCGTGATCGCGCTCGAGGACATGCCGCTGGCTGTCCCCGCGATCCGCGAACTCGGACTCTTCGATCAGGACACGCCGTGGCGTCGCCTGTGGAAGCCGGGTGACCGCGTGCGCGCGGTGGCCCCCTCAGGCGGCGATCCGGTCGTTCTCATCGGCGAGGACACGTACGCCGCCGACGGCGTGCGCATCGACGCCGACGTGTTGCGCTGGAATGTGCCCGTCGGCTCCGGCGTTGAGTCGTACTACGTGCGTCCCTCCGGCTTCTGGCAGACGCATGTGCGCGGCGCTGAGGTGCTTGCGAACGCCGTGCTGACTGCTGCGTTCGGCGCGGGCGAGGCCGGGGCTGGGCGTGCGGTCATGGAGCTGTACTCGGGCGCGGGTCTTTTTTCCGTGCCGCTCGCGCGCGCCGTCGGCGAGTCGGGGCGCGTTGTGACGCTCGAGGGTGACGAGGGCGCCGTGCGTGACGCCGGCGAGAACCTTGCTGCCTTCGACTGGGTGGACGCGTTCGCCGGAAACGTTGATCGTGAGGGAGTCGTCGACCTGTCGGGCCAGCTGGGAACGGTGCCGGACGTTGTCGTGGCTGACCCGCCGCGTGCCGGCGCGGGAGCCGAGGTGTGCGTGGCAATCGCCGCCACGGGTGCCCCTCGTGTCGTCCTGGTGTCATGCGACCCGGCGGCGGGCGCACGCGACCTGCGTACCCTCACCGAGGCCGGATACGAGCTCGAGTCACTGCAAGCTTGGGACCTCTTCCCCCACACCCACCACGTGGAGATGGTTTCGGTCCTGAGCCGCTAGCGGGTCTTCCTGCGCTCCTGCATGCGCGAGCCCCACGACGTCTGCGTGCGGGCCTCGATCGCGCGGCGCTGATCGCGGTACATGCGATCCACCAGGTCGCGCTCGGACACCCAGCCGATGACTTGGCGATCCTCATCCACGACGGGCAGCGACTGCAGGCCTGTGCGCCGCAGCGCACCGAGAACCTCGGACGGGGGAGCGGAGGCTGCCACGGCCTCGTCGATGAGAGGCAAATCCGACAGGGGAGCGTCCAGCGATCCGTCCTCCTGCGTGAGCTCAGCCAGGCGCAGCGACGACACGAGGCCGATGAAGTGCCCCTCTTCATCAACGATGGGCAGAACCGTTTCTTTCGTGCGGCGCAGGGCGGCAATCCCTGACGCGGCGCTCGCCCGGTACGAGAGTGTCTCTGGCGCCTCCGTCATCCACTCGGACGCCGCGCGAGTACCCAGCAGGGTGCCTTCGACCGGGTCGTCGAGCACATCACCGCGTCGGCGCAGCTTCTCCGTGTAGATTGTCGCGCGAGTCAGGAAACGCGACGCACCCGTCGCGATCACGACCGCGAGCATCATCGGCAGGATCAACGAGAACTGGCCGGTCATCTCCACGATGATGAGGACCGCCGTCATCGGGGCGCGCGCGGCACCCGCGAAGGCGGCTCCCATGCCCACCACGGCAAACACGCCGACGGGAGAATCGGACAGGGGAGAGACGAGATCTCCGAAGGCGGCGCCCGCCATCGCGCCGATGAATAGCGTGGGCGCGAAGACGCCGCCCGAACCGCCCATACCAATCGTGAACGACGTGAACACAGCGCGGCCCAGCATGAGGGCCAGCAGGAACGCGATCGAGTAGTTCCCCGCGATTGCCTCCTCCTCGAGCGGATAGCCCGAGCCGAACATGTACGGGAAAGCAACGAGTGCCGCGCCGAGGGCGAGGCCGAGCACGCCCGGACGCGCCCACTCCGGCAGGTGCGTGCGTGCCCACAGCCAGTCGATTGCGTCCTCCGAGGCATACAGGAGCTTCGAGAAACCGAGGCCGCACAGCCCCGCGACGAGGCCGAGGAGCGCCACCCACCAGATGTCCGACATTGACGCGAAGGTCAGGTTGTCGGCGACGCGAATGACCATCTCATCGCCCTGCAGTATGCGCGCGACCACCGAGGAGGTCACGGCTGAGAGCACGACGAAGCCGAAGGTCTCGGCCGTGAACTCGACGAGGATCACCTCGAGGGCGAACACCGCGCCAGCGAGGGGAGCGTGGAATGTGGCCGCAATGCCGGCCGCCGATCCGCACGAGGCCAACAGGACCACGCGGGAGACGGGCATGCGCAGCCACGACGCGATGGTGGATCCCAGTGACGCGCCCACCTGCACGATCGGGCCCTCGCGGCCAGCCGATCCGCCCGAGCCGATGGTGAGGGCCGAGGCCAGGATCTTGACGACCGCGACGCGCCCCGGGATGCGCCCACCCTTACGGCGCACTGCGAGCATCACCTCGGGGATGCCGTGTCCCTTTGCCGAGGGCGCGAAACGCTGGATGAGCGGCCCGTACAGCAGGCCGGCGATGGCGGGGGAGAGAAGCAGGAAGAGCCAGGGCGCCCAGCCCCACACGCCGTGCGACTGGCCGACGTGGGTCGTGTACTCGTCGAAGCCGGTGGAGACCCACGTCCACGCGCGAATCGCGAGGTTAAAGACGACGGCTGCTGCGCCGACGACTGCGCCAACGAGTGCGGAGGCGACGCCGAGCAGGGAACGATGCGCGGCGACCGTATGGCCGATGCGCAAGCGAGTCCCCGCAGCCGGTTCCTCTGGCTGCGGGGACTGACTAAGAGGTGTCACAGGTTTGCGATCTCCACGTGAATGGGGGCGTCAGTGGCGATGCCCCAGACGGTCCTGTAGAAGGCCAGCTCCGACTGCCACGCATCCTTGATGTTGATGGCCGAGCGGAAGAGGTGTCCCTCTCCTTGGTAGAGCTTGAGGGCGACCGCGTTACCGTTGGCGCGCAGCGCCTCATACATCTCCTGGGCCTGCGAGGCGGGAACGACCGGGTCGTCGGTGCCCTGCAGAAGCATGAGCGGCGCCTTAATATCACCGACACGGTTGATGGGCGAACGCTGCGCCCACACCGGGTCGGAGGTGTCATCGGTGCCGAGCAGAATCGCGTCGTAGTGCGACTCAAACTTGTGGCTGGTTTCCTTCAACTTCACCAGGTCGGCGATGCCCGAGAACGACGCACCGGCGGTGAACACGTCGGAGGAGGCAAGCGCGTTGAGCACGGTGAAGCCACCGGAAGAACGACCACGGATCGCGATTCGCTTCGGATCGACGCGGCCCAGATCGATGAGGTACTGAGCGCCGTCGATGCAGTCCTGAACGTCCATGACGCCCCAGTTGCCGTTGATGCGCTCACGGTAGGGACGGCCGAAGGACGTCGACCCACGGAAGTTTACGTCCAGAACCGCAAAGCCGCGGCTGGTCCAATACTGGAAGGGAACCTGTAGGCCGGGGCGCGCTGCGTCAGTCGGTCCGCCGTGCACGTTGACGATGAGCGGTGGCAGCTCGCCCTCGGGGGCGGTGAACTCGGGGTTCACGGGCGCGTAGTAGAAGCCGTGAGCCTCCTCGCCGTCCGAGGTTTTCCAGGTGAGCATCTCAGCCGTGGAGACGAGGGCGGTGGGCACCTCGGCCTCCGACGAGGGACGCAGCACCTTGGTCTTGCCACGCGACACCTCGATGATCGCGGGAGTGTGCGTCGCGGAATCAGCGAGGAAGACGACGCGGCCATCCGCAGCGGCGACGTTCCCGATGGGCCACCAACCGGTTGCCCACTCCTCGGCCATGCCGTTATCGATGCGCACGGTACCGATGTGCCAGACCTGGTCCTCGGCCCACGAGCACACGAGGTAGTCGTTGTCGTAGTTGTCGTAGGAGTGCAGGCCGAGCTGCCAGTGTGGGTGCGAGAACGCGTGAGGTCCCGGGTGCAGCGCGCGAGTGCGCAGACGCGAGGTCCACGCGTTCAGGTCCTCGCCCTCCTGCCACACGAAGCCCTGGGTGCGGTACAGGTTCGCCCAGCCAGAGGAGTCATCCACGTGGATGAGATCGCCGTCGAGCGTCCAGCGGGGCTCGTAGACGCATACGCCCGGGCGATCCACCAGGACGACCTCCTGATCGATGGCACCCTCGAACGTCAGGGACGCGACACGCAGCTGCGAGTACGTCCACGGCATGTTCGGGTGGTTCCACGTGATCCAGGCGATCTTCGTGCCGTCGGGGGAGACGGTCGGCGCCTGAGCGAAGTCCGTGCCCTCAAACACCGTGATGATTGCGCTGTCGTCGCGGGCGGCGGAGCCATCGAGAGGGATAGCGACAATCTTGTTGACGGGCTCGCCCGGGGCGGAGTGGTCCTCGGCCACCGCGTACACGAGGTCGCGCACGTCGGCGATCCAGAAGTCGCCGTAGCGGACCTTCGACAGGGTCGTCAGGGGACGCACGACGCGGCGTGGATCGGCCGTATCAAAGGTGTAGACGCGGCCGTCGGTCTGATCGGAGAACACGATGACGCCGTGGTGAACGGCGTATGCCTTGCCGCCGTACTCGTGCACGCGCGTGCCGACATCGGGCAGGCGGGAACCGTCGATGAGAGGCAGGACCTCGCCCGTTTCCCCCGTACCGCGACGGCGCAGCAGCGTCCCACGTCCGCCCTGGCGCGGATGCCCCTCGACCCAGTAGGTGTCGGGTCCGTCGACGCGAACCTGGGAGAGCGTGACCGAACGGGCAGTGAAAGAATCGCCCGAAATGGGGGACTTCCACAGGCCGTGGGGTGCGACGGTGACGGACATAGTGCCTCCTTAAGCGGTACGGCGAGCCAACACCACCTATCTTAGTGCGCGCGCTTGTCGCCTGCGCGGGCCGAACGTACCTGACATGCACTTTGATCTGTAGATGAGACGCTTCGGCAACTACACTGGTTCTCATGTCTGGAACACGAGAGTCACGCGACCTGCTGTCGCGCTGCAGCGCACCGCGGGAACTGCGTCGCCTGGAACGCGAGCAGCTGGACGAATTGGCGGCGGAAATTCGCGCGTTCCTGATTGACAACGTGTCGCGCACGGGCGGGCATCTCGGCCCGAACCTGGGCGTTGTCGAGCTGACGATCGGCCTGCACCGGGTGTTCCGCTCCCCGCAGGATACGATCATTTTTGACACCGGCCACCAGGCGTACGTGCATAAGCTCCTCACCGGACGTCAAGATTTCTCCTCGCTGCGTTGCCCGGGAGGCCTGTCCGGCTACCCGTCGCGCGGTGAGTCTGAGCACGACGTCGTCGAGTCCTCGCATGCGTCGGCGTCGATCGCATGGGTGGATGGCATCTCGCGTGAGAAGCATCGCCAGGGGGATCGCACCTGGACCGTGGGTGTCATTGGCGACGGCGCGCTGACGGGAGGCCTCGCCTGGGAGGCACTCAACAACATCGCGACGGCGAAAAACCGCCGCATCATGATTATCGTCAACGACAACGGTCGTTCCTATGCGCCGACGATCGGCGGTCTCGCGGCTCACCTGGACGCGTTGCGCACCTCCGCCAGATACGAGAAGGCTCTGGCGTGGGGCAAACAGCACCTGCTGAGCCACGGTACGCCGGGACGCGCGGCCTACGACGCGCTGCACGGCCTGAAATCGGGCATCAAGGACGCGCTGATGCCCCAGGTTATGTTCGAAGACCTGGGCCTGAAGTACATCGGCCCCGTGAACGGCCACGACATCGCGGCGGTGGAGACCGCTCTGCGCCGCGGTCGCTCCCTCGACGAGCCGGTCCTCGTCCACATGATCACCGAAAAGGGCCGCGGCTACACGCCGGCCGAGGAAGATATCGCTGACCGCTTCCACGCGGTCGGCCCGATTCACCCCGAGACCGGGCTTCCGGTCGCCCCCGAGCGCTTCGGTTGGACGGGAGTCTTTGCCGATGAGATCTGCGCTCAGGCCGCCTCACGCGATGACATCGTCGGCATTACGGCCGCGATGATGCGTCCCGTGGGCCTTGGCCCCATGCACGAGGCTTACCCGGGTCGCGTGATCGACGTCGGTATCGCCGAAGCCGAGGCCGTCGCCTCCGCCGCCGGCATGGCCTACCAGGGCGCGCACCCCGTCGTGGCGCTCTACGCGACCTTCCTGAACCGAGGCTTCGACCAGCTTCTCATGGACGTCGCCCTCCACCGCGCGGGCGTCACTTTCGTACTG
Organism: Actinomyces sp. ICM39; assembly: GCF_000282935.1. Lineage (NCBI taxonomy): Bacteria > Bacillati > Actinomycetota > Actinomycetes > Actinomycetales > Actinomycetaceae > Actinomyces > Actinomyces sp. ICM39. The sequence goes on along the minus strand of NZ_ALCB01000108.1, from coordinate 86,356 downwards.
GACCGCGCGGGCGTGACGGGCGCGGACGGCGCCTCGCATAACGGTGTCTGGGACATCGCGATGTGCTCGATGATCCCGGGCCTGCGTCTGGCAGCTCCCCGCGACGAGGAGACGCTGCGCGCACGCCTTCGTGAGGCGCTCGACGTCGATGATGCTCCCACCGTCATCCGGTATCGCAAGGGATCGCTGCCCGAGCCCATGCCAGCACTACGCAGCGTTGGGGGAGTGGACATCCTCTTCGACGAGGCAGTGGCTGATTCACGCGCTCGGGTGCTCATCGTGGGCACCGGCGCCTGCGCGCCCGATGCGATCGAGGCCGCGCGTCGCCTGTCGGCCGACGGCGTGAGCGTCACGGTCGCGGACCCGCAGTGGATGATCCCCATCTGCCCGGATCTGGCGACGCTGGCGTGGGACTACGACTGCGTCGTGAGCGTCGAGGACGGTATCGTCCAGGGCGGTTTCGGCTGGTCGCTGCGCGACGCGGTCGCGGAGACGGGTGTTCCCGTGCGCTGCCTGGGCGTGCCGCAGGGATTCCCCGAGCACGGCGACCGCGCGGCCATGATCGCGCAGTTCGGCTTCGACGCGGACGGCATCGAACGCGCGGCCCGCGAGCTCGTCGAGCGAATCGGCGAGCGCTAGATCATTCGAATCAGACGCCGAGCGCGTCGCAAATCGGGTCGAGCGTCAGATCGATCTGCCAGTCGCGCGCACCGCGATTGACCATACGCTCCTCAACCTCATCACCCGAGGGGCGCGTCGGATCCAGGGGAGCCCACGCGAGGTAGCGCTGCACCTGGGGAGCGAGCACAACCTCGGGTGCCAGACCGAGACTCGACGCGACCGAAGCGACCGCGTGACGCACCGTTCCCAGGCGCGCGGCCGAGGCCTCGTCGATGCGATTCCAGTGGCGCGGTTCCGGGATCGATCCCGGCTGCACGGGCTTGCGCTTGGGAGGCAGCTCTTCCTCCGTCATGGCGGCCACGCTGGCGAGGGCTCGCATCCACTCCTCCTCGTACTGGCGGGCAACGGGGGAGCGGAACTCGCTGATGCTCATGAGTGCGCGTTTGTTGCGCGGAGGATTCGAGGCCGCGCGCACGAGTGCGGCGTTACGGACGAGGCGACCGGGGCTCAGGTCGATGCGCTGGGCGATCGATTCGCGCGTCTCCCACAGGGCCTTGAGGACCGCGAGGCCGCGGCGAGAACGGATCTTGCCCGCGCCGGGCACGGACCGCCATCGATCAGCCTTCGGACCGGGAGGGGTGACCGACAGCGCGTATGCGAACTCCTGCTGCGCCCACTCCCAACGGCCCATCTGATCCAGCCGCTTCGAGAGGCGGTAGTACAGCTCCGTCAGCAGCTCCACATCGAGGGCGGCGTAGCGCAGCCATTCCTTGGGCAGGGGACGCACCGACCAATCCGAGGCCTGGTGATCCTTGACGAGGCCCAGGCCGAGCACCTGCTCGGCGACGGCCGCCAGGCCGAAACGCTCCAGGCCGATGAGGCGCGCCGCGATTTCGGTGTCGAAGAGAGAGGAGGGGCGCAGTCCAACCTGGCGCAGATTCGGCAGATCCTGCAAACAATCGTGCAACAGCCACACGTCCTCCACACCCGGCTGAAGCACGGACAGGTCAGGCAGTGCGTGCGTGTCGATGAGGAACGTGCCCACGTCCTCGCGGCGAATCTGCACGAGGTAAGGATCGGAGCCGTAGCGGAAGCCCTGAGCCCGTTCCACGTCCAGGGCGATCGGAGCCGAACCAGTACTCAGTGCACGAGCTGCGGCCTCAAGGTCCTTCGGGGTGTCAATGACAGCGGGGGTACCCCCACGCGGCTGCGCAATGAGCTCCGGATTATCCGTATCGCCCTGCGGCAAACCGCCGCCATTGTTGACCAGCACTCAGACTCCTTCGAGATGACGGGCAGGCACGATTCCTGCCGTCCGACGCATGACATCCGCCCAGCCGGACAGATGCTCACCAAGATACTCACTGTTCGGTGTCCACGACGCGCGGACCTCGACAAACAGTGACGATCCGCGCAACTCCAGGCCGCCGAAGGTCTCGCTCATCTCCCGGGTCACCGTGCCGGTCAAGTCGTGGAGACCAGCGCCAGCCGTGTCCAGGCAGTCGAGCATCCAGCCCCAGATTCCCTCCGAGAGCATCGGATCGCCGATCATCTCTGAGTCCACCTGTGCGCGCATCTGAGCGACGACGCGGAAGGTGCCGTTCCAACCGATCTGCTCCACGGGGTCGTGTAGGATCACCATGCGACCAGTCGATAGGGGCTGTCCAGCCTCGTCCTCGTCGGTGGTTCGCATCGCGAGCGCCGCCGTGAAGGGCGCCAAACGACGAGGTGGGGGCACCTCCTCGAGGAGTATGTGCGGCAGGTGGTCCGCCTGTCGCAGGGACAGCAGAGCCCGCATAAACTCCTCGGGCACCGCGTTTTCATTCACAAATCAAATCGTACGGGTGTCCATGCGCCTTTTGGTCCAGACGCGCCGCCAACCTTCATGTCGATAAGTAGCCGGTAGACGTACCCGGAAGGTGGTGGTCAGTGTCGGTGGCCTACAGTCCGCGCGGATTGCGCAGAATGAACGACGTGCGCGGCCCGACCTGGACGACGTCGCCCGAGTGGTACTCGTCGCGATCATCATCGCCGGCCGTGTCGACGACGGTGTGCCAGATTTGACCGTATTTCGTGTCTGGAAGCGTGAAGTCGACTGCCTCCGGAGCGGCGTTGAGCAGCAGCAGGAAATCGTCGTCGAGGATGCGGCGACCGTTCGCGTCGGGCTCACGGATGGCATCGCCGTTGTAGAAGACCATCGTCGAGCGCGCCCACGGCTGGTTCCATTCCTCTTCCGTCATGTGTGTGCCCGCTGGGGTGAACCATTCGATCTCGCCGAGCTTGGACTCACCGCCGCGCTGCGCGGGCCCTTCTAGGAAGCGCCGGCGGCGCATCACCGGATGATCGCGTCGCAGGTGGATGAGGTGACGGGTGAACTGCAGGAGCTTGTGATCGTGCTCGTCTAGGTCCCAGTTGATCCACGAGAGCTCGTTGTCCTGGCAGTACACGTTGTTGTTGCCCCGCTGGGTGCGGCCCAGCTCGTCGCCGTGAGCGATCATCGGCACGCCCTGCGAGAACATGAGGGTCGTCAGGAAGTTGCGCTGCTGGCGGTAGCGCAGCTCGATGATTTCCTCGTCATCCGTGTCGCCCTCGACGCCGCAGTTCCACGAACGGTTGTCGTTCGCGCCGTCCGCCCCGCCCTCGAGGTTCGCCTCGTTGTGCTTCTCGTTGTAGGACACGAGGTCACGCAGCGTGAAGCCATCGTGGGCGATGACGAAGTTGATGGACGCCATGGGCTTGCGACCGGTAGTGCCGTAGAGGTCGGAGGAGCCGGCCAGACGGGACGCGAAGTCGGGGAGCGAGGAGAACTCGCCGCGCCAGAAGTCACGCACCGTGTCGCGATACCTGCCATTCCACTCGGACCACAGGGGAGGGAAGCCGCCGACCTGATAGCCGTCCGCGCCCACGTCCCACGGCTCCGCGATCAGCTTGACCTGCGAGACCACGGGATCCTGGTGGATGAGATCGAAGAATGCGGAGAGTCGGTCGACCTCGGCGAACTGGCGAGCCAGGGTGGAGGCAAGATCGAAGCGGAAGCCGTCCACGTGCATCTCTGTCACCCAGTAGCGCAGCGAGTCCATGATGAGCTGGAGGACCTGAGGGGAGCTCATGAGGAGGGAGTTGCCCGTGCCCGTCGTGTCGAAGTAGTGCTGGCGATCCCCGTCGACAAGGCGGTAGTAGGAGGGATTGTCGATGCCGCGGAAGGAGAGGGTCGGCCCCATGTGGTTGCCCTCTGCCGTGTGGTTGTAGACGACGTCGAGGATGACCTCGATGTTAGCCGCGTGCAGCGCCTTCACCATCGCCTTGAACTCGGACACCTGTGCGCCGGGGTCCTTTGTAGCCGCGTAACCGTTGTGCGGGGCGAAGTAGCCGATCGTGTTGTAGCCCCAGTAGTTCGACAATCCCTTGGCCTGCAGCGTCGTATCGTTTGTGAACTGCTGGATCGGCATGAGCTCGACCGTGGTGATGCCCAGCTTCGTCAGGTGCTCGATAATCGCCGGGTGCGCCATGCCGGCGTAAGTGCCGCGCAGCTCATCCGGGATGTCCGGGTGACGCATCGTCATGCCCTTGATGTGGGCCTCGTAGATGATCGACTCGGAGTAGTCGTGGCCCGGGCTGCGATCCCCCTCCCAGTCGAAGAAGGGGTTGACGACGACAGAGTGCATTGTCGCGTCGGCGGAATCGCCGCCCTTGAGCGTGAGAGGATCATCGGCCTGATAGGAGAGAAGGTCGAGGGAATCTTTGAGCTGTCCTTCGATCGCCTTCGCGTAGGGGTCGAGGAGGAGCTTTGAGGGGTCGCAGCGAAGACCATTGCGGGGATCCCAGGGGCCGTCGATGCGGTAGCCGTAACGCTGGCCGGCCCGCACCTGCGGGACATAGACGTGCCACACGTAGGCATCGACCTCCGTCATGGGGATGCGCATTTCGTTGAGGTCGTCGTCCAAGAGGCACAGCGTCACAGACGTTGCGACCGAGGAGTAGATCGCGAAGTTCGTTCCGGTTCCGTCAAAGGTGGCACCCAGGGGGTAGGCCTTGCCAGGTCGCGTTTCCATACCGACAAGCCTCGCACGAATATGGACTGATAGGCGATAATCCGCCCGAAAATGAGCGTGTGACTTGGATAACGGGGGTTTGGTTTTGCGTTCTGGCCAGATCTTCTGTTAAGGTTTTACCCGTTGCGAAGAACGGTTGACGTTCTGAGAAACGCGGATGTGGCTCAGTTGGTAGAGCATCACCTTGCCAAGGTGAGGGTCGCGGGTTCGAGTCCCGTCATCCGCTCGGGCGATTGGCGCAGCGGGAGCGCGCTTCCCTGACACGGAAGAGGTCACTGGTTCGATCCCAGTATCGCCCACGGTCGTCCTGGTAACAGGATTGGCGGGCTATAGCCCGGCCGCACATGCGGTTCACGCGGATGTGGCTCAGTTGGTAGAGCATCACCTTGCCAAGGTGAGGGTCGCGGGTTCGAGTCCCGTCATCCGCTCTCAATCGGGAATCCACTCGATCCCATTGGGTGTGGTGGGTTGGCCGAGAGGCGAGGCAGCGGCCTGCAAAGCCGTATACACGGGTTCGAATCCCGTACCCACCTCGGGCGATTGGCGCAGGGGTAGCGCGCTTCCTTCACACGGAAGAGGTCACTGGTTCGATCCCAGTATCGCCCACCAGTAAGTCGGATCTGATGATCCGACTTCTTGTTTTTCGCGCTCCCGTCGATTGGCGACGGGAGCTTTTCTGTTCGTATTCTGTTGGCGTCGGGTGTGTCATGTGGTGCCGTGTCGTGCTTGCATATTGTGGGCCTACGCGTTGTCAAGGTTGGTCTCGAGTGGGCGTGCAGTGTGGCGTGACCCTTCGATTCGCTGACCGACCGGTGAGTTTGTCGGTGTTGTGGGGCGGTTGTTCGCTCATCAGACGACACGCCCGGGTAGCAAATTTTGTCAGTTTATAAATTAGTTCGATAAATCGTGGACATTTGCTTTTGTCGCTCGTGTTAGTTGTGGTGCCCGAGAAACTAATCGCTCCAATTCTTGACCAAATTGCAGGTGATTGGCATAAACTGGTTCGGTATGCGGCGACGCCGTCGCACATCCCGTTGACAGGAGTTTTCTATGGTTGCCCTGAAGCGCCGTCACTTAGGTGTTCTTCTTGCGACTTTCGCATTGGTTCTGAGTTTCTTCGGTCTGGCGCAGTTTGTCGGCGCTCAGGCTCCTGCGCATGCCGCTCCCTTGAGCTGCCCGGCGCCCACCACGAATGTGAGCAACAAGGTCACGTTGGATTGGGACAACGCTCAGCTCGTCGATCATGCCGGCCGCGAAACCAAGGCTGTTGGCGACTGGTGGGACCTCGGCATCAAGCTGCCGTGGAAGACCGACGGTCGTGTGAAGGCCGGAGACTACTTCACCTACGACGCGTCGATCGTCAACGCTGCGACGGGGGAGAGCGTTCTGCGCCCGAACGTTGCCCGTAAGTTCGAGGTCATCTCGAACAACGGTGTCGTCGTCGGCTGCGGCACCTGGGGTGCTGACGGCATGGTCACCGTCGTCTTCAATGAGAAGGTCGAGACCGCCGCGCAGTGGTATGGCCATGTCTCCACCAACGGCCTGACCCACTACACCGGTCCCGGCGGTGAGAAGTACACGGTCAAGCTCGGCAAGAAGGTTGAGCGCGAGCTCGACATGCTGCGCCGCACCCCCGGCGTCCCTCGCTACCAGAAGGACGGTTGGCTGAACCTCGCTGAGGATAAGGATGGCGACGAGAACAAGGCCATCATGTGGCGCGTTGTCTTCCCCGCTGGCGACAAGGCCGTGACCGGCGCGTCGATCGTCGACGAGGTTCCCGCGGGCTCCAACTGGAGCTTCAACTGTGACGTCGTTAATGAGTACACGAAGAACCACACCTACCTGGTGACCGATCCGACCACCTCCGAAGGTCTCCGCCAAGACAACGACACCTCGAAGGGCGCCTTCGGTGCTGCCGCGCAGGTCGAGTGCTCCTCGACCAAGGTGACCGTCACGCTCGCTGAGATTCCCGCGAACCAGTCCGCGATCATCCTGCTGCCCGCCCACATCGAGGGTGCGAAGCGCGCTGGCGACGTCGTGGGCGTCTTCTCCAACACCGTCAACTTCAACGTTCCCGGTGGCAAGGTTGTCGAGCCCATCACGAAGACCCTCCACTACGGTGCGGCTGCCGACGCGTACGCCCACCAGACCTTCTCGGTGACCAAGAAGGTCGAGGGAGATCTGCCCGAGTCCGCTCAGAATCTCGAGTATCCGCTGACGATCACCCTGAAGAATGACGCCGATCCCTCGGTGAACAAGACCTTCGAGGCATCCGTCAAGGCTGGAGAGACCTACACCTATCCCACGTCGCTGCCGCTGGGTACTGTCGTGACCGTTGCTGAGGGCGATCTGCCCGCCGGTGTCGGAATCACCTGGGTCGACGGCGAGAGTCGCGTGTTTGAGGCCGCCGACGGCGTGACCCTCTCGGCGGACAACCGCGAGGCTACCTTCACGCTGAGCGATGATCAGGTCTACTCGCTGACGCTGACCAACACGGTGGCACCGACCCCGACCCCGACCCCGTCCGACACTCCCTCTACGCCCACCCCGACCCCCTCGGCTACCCCTTCGCCCGCTCCGCAGCTGGCAAAGACCGGTACCGATGCGGCTGGCCTGGGTGTCCTGGCTGGAATCGTCGCGATCGCGGGCCTATCTCTCGTGGCGGCCAAGCGTCGCAGCCACTGATGATGACGATGAACCCCTGAGGTGCATGAGTGCCTGAGGGCGCACAGTGGGTGGGATGAGCACTGCTCATCCCACCCACTTCTTTGTGTGCGCTTTCTTAGTAGCGGATCATTCGTGGGGGGAGGGTGTGGGGCGTGCGGACAAAAGTCCTGTCAAAAGATGAGTCGGTGAAAATCCTGCTGAGAATGCCGCGCAGGGTAGTGGTGGACTATGTCGTCATCGCTCATCGTGTGCGGTTGCTTGTGGCGCTTATAGTGGCTTGTCGGAGCCGTTGGTGACGATGCCCAGAGGTGGGTCGCGCGTGAAATGAAAGTGAGTGGCTCATGGTCGCGTGAGATGCACATGGGCAATTTTAAGCAGAAATGTGACGAAGAGCATCATTTTGTAAAATCCGCGTTTTTCCTGGTCAAACGCGCTTGACCAGCTGTGTGGAAAATTAATTTGGTTCAATTACAGATTCCTTTTGTGAGCAATGTATATGCAGATTGAGCAGGTTTGACAGGGAAATTTTATTTAAATAGTTTTTCACTAATGTGTTGTCTGCTAGCCATTTAGCTTCGTTACTCTATAATTATGTGCTTGAGGCGGTACTGTCTCATGTCCATCGACAGGAGTATTTTATGGTTGCGTTGAAGAGCAGTCGGCTCGGCGCACTTCTTGTAGCTTTTGCTCTGCTAATGAGCTTCTTTGGCGCTTTGCAGCTGTTGACGACCCGCACGGCGTCGGCCACGGCGCTTGCGTGTCCTGCCCCCACGACGAACGTCAACAACAAGGTTGATCTCGACTGGGACAACCTGCAGCTGGTCAATCCTCAGGGTGCGGAAGCGAAGACAATCGCGAACCTGTGGGATGTCGGCGTCAAGCTGCCGTGGAAGACGAACGGTGCCGTGAAGGCCGGCGACTTCTTCACCTATGACGCGACCGTCGCCGAGGCGAACACGGGTCAGCCGATCCTGCGCCCCACCGCCGAGCGTTCCTTTGACGTCCGTTCCGCGACCGGCGTCGTGGTCGGCTGCGGCACGTGGGGCACCGACGGTATCGTCACCGTCGTCTTCAACGAGAATGCCGACGGGGCCGCCGAGTGGGCGGGCTCCGTGACGACGAGCGCCATGATTCAGTACACCGGCCCCGCCAACGAGAACTTCGTGGTGCAGGTTGGTAACAAGGTGGTCTCGCGCAAGGTCAACATGGTCGTGCGCCCCACCGGTGAAGCCCGTACCGTCAAGGAAGGCTGGATTGGCCTGAGTGACAGCGAGGATGGCGATGAGAACAAGGCCATCATGTGGCGCGTGATTCTTCCCGCCGGTGATACGGCCGTGACCGGAGCGTCGATTGTCGACGAGGTTCCCGCCGGTGAAAACTGGAGCTACGACTGCGCCACGGTGACCGACTACGTCAAGACGCACACCTTTGTCGTCGTCGATCCGACCACGCCCGAGGGTAAGCGCCTGAGCAAGGACACCTCGAAGGGTGCCTTCGGTGCTGGTTCGACGGTCGAGTGCACGCCCCAGAAGCTGACCGTGACCTTCCCTGAGATCCCTGCGAACCAGTCGGCGATCGTCGAGATTCCGACTCGTGTCGAGGGCGCCAAGCGTGCCTCCGACATCGTCGGAAAGTTCTCCAACACCGTGAAGTTCAACGTTCCCGGCAAGAAGGTTTCCCCCGTCACGAAGGTGATGCGTTTCGGTGCGGTTGCGGATGCTTTCGCGCACCAGACCTTCTCCGTGACGAAGAAGGTTGACGGCGAGCTCCCCGACAACGCGAAGGACCTCGAGTACACCCTCAACATCACGCTGAAGAACGACGCCGATCCGTCGGTCAATAAGACCTACCAGGCGACCGTCAAGGCGGGTAAGAGCTACAGCTACCCGGGAGCCCTCCCGCTGGGCACCGAGGTGACCGTCTCCGAGGGTGACCTCCCTGCAGCCGATGGCGTGACCTGGAACGAGGCCGAGAGCCGCGTGTTCGATACCGCGCAGGGCGTCACCCTCAAGGCCAACAACCGCGAGGCGACCTTCAAGCTCAGCGAGGATCACCTCTTTGCGCTGAACCTGAACAACAAGCTGGTCCCTACGCCTAAGCCCACGCCGACCCCGACGCCCACGCCGACTCCGACGCCGACGCCGACCCCGACTCCGACGCCGACTCCGACGCCGACGCCTTCGGTGACCCCGACGCCGACTCCGACGCCGACTCCCTCGGAATCTCCGACGCCCACCCCCACGCCTTCGGAGACCCCGACCCCGACGCCGACGCCCACGCCGTCGACACCCCCCGCACCGCGACTCGCTAAGACCGGTACAGACGCGACGAGTCTGGGCTTCCTGGCCGGCCTCGTGACGATTGCGGGTGTCTCGCTCGTGGCTGCCAAGCGCCGCAACGGCTGAAACAGAGCAACAGAAAACGCGGATGAGAAGATAACTCCTTCTCATCCGCGTTTTCCTTGTCTGGTTTTGGCGGGCGCTCCATGCTGGCAGGTAGAGGATCCACCGCTTGGCGCTTTGTTCGGTGCTGCACAGCGAGGACAGGCTAGAGCACGCGCAGATAGACGCGTGCCTCCCAGGGCTTCATTGAATCGTGCGGACGTACGTCGCGATCCGCCCCGTCCTGGGACCGAAGAGAGTCGACGGTGAGCGGTACATCCGTATTACCCAGGTACAGATTCCAGCGCGAGGGTGCCCATGCCTCGTCCGGGGCCGGAAAATGTGGGGTCTGAACCGAGCCCGAGAGGTTGACCATCACGAGAACTTCGCTGCCCGCCGTCCACCGACGATAGACGAAGAGCGCCGGTGAACCGACGTCGATGCGCTCGAATGAGCCCTCCGTCAGCGCGGGAACGCGGTGACGAGCATCGATGAGTGCCTTGTAATACGACAGGATCGATCCTGGATCCTGGATCTGTGCCGCAACGTTGATGGCAGCGGCGGATGGCGGAATATCGATCCATGGCTCGCTCGAGGTGAAACCGGCGGTGGGGGAGTCATCCCACTGCATTGGTGTGCGCCCGTTGTCGCGCGACATGGCGGCCAGGCCGACCGGTACCTCGTCGCCTTCGAGACCCGCCAGAAAATTGAGGGATTCGACGTCGCGGAAATCGCAGCGCTTCAACAAAGAGCCGCCGAGCATCCCTATTTCCTGCCCCTGATAGATGAAAGGTGTGCCACGTTGTAGGAAATACGCCGTGGCGAGGGCCGTCGCAGACTCACGCCAATAGCTGCCGGGGTCACCGAAACGCGACACCGACCGCGGTTGGTCGTGATTCTCCAGGTAGAGAGCGTTCCACCCTCGATCGCCGAGCGTGTTCTGCCAGCGAGTGAAAACCTCGGCCAGCTCGCCGTCGGCGAGGGGACGGGGCGAGAACTTCCCGTTTTCGAGCCCGAGATTCATGTGCTCGAACTGGATGAGCATATTGAACTCGCCGCGCTCCGGGGCGCAGAACAGCAGCGCGGACTCGGGGGATGCATTCGATGCCTCGCCGACCGTGAAGGATCCATGATGATGGGCGAACGTCCGTGCGTTCATCTCCTGCAAAAACTCGTGCAGGCGCGGTCCGTCCGCGTAGCACTCGTGGCCCACGCCGAATGGGGCGCGTGCAGGGCCGCCGTCTGGGAGGCCCGGTGCCTTGGAGATCACGTCAATGGCGTCAACCCGGAATCCATCGACGCCGCGATCCAACCACCAGTTCATCATCTCGTAGACCGCGTCGCGCACCCGTGGGTTCTCCCAGTTCAGATCCGGCTGCTCGCGGGCAAACAGATGCAGGTAATACTGGCCTGACGTTGGATCGAATTGCCACGCGGAACCACCGAAAAAAGACTCCCAGTTGTTCGGCTCCGCGCCGGGTGCACCGGGTTCCATCCCGGGGCGTGCGTTACGCCAGTAGTACCAATCGCGGCGTGGTGAGTGTGTGGAAGAAGCGGATTCGACAAACCATGAGTGTTCGACCGAGGTGTGGTTGACGACGAGGTCCATGACGACGCGCATGCCGAGCTCGTGGGCGCGAGCGACGAGCTGATCAAAGGCGTCCAGATCCCCGAAGAGAGGATCGATGTCTTGATAGTCGGAGATGTCGTAGCCGTTGTCTGCCTGAGGGGAACGGTAGATCGGGGAGATCCATACGATATCGACGCCGAGGTCCGCCAGATAGTCCAGGCGCCGATGAATCCCGTGCAGATCGCCGTAACCGTCACCGTTCGTGTCCTGGAATGAGCGGGGGTAGACCTGGTAGAGGACGGCATTTTTCCACCAGGGGGAGACGCTGGTGCGTGTCGTAGGGAGCAGATCCGGGTGGTGAATCATGAGTGCCTGCGCAGCGTTCTACTTGGTGTCGAACGTCGCGGTGGCGACGAATTGACCGGTGCTCAGGTCCTGAACGGCATTGCAGGTGAACGCAAAGGTTCCGCTCTTGCCGGAGTTAATCGTTCCCTCGAAGGTACCCTTCAGAACGTACTGCAGATTACCCTTGTCGGTCTTACCGTCACGGGAAATCGTCCAGTCCGTGATGTTGCCCGATGCCGCAGATTTACTGAGGGAATGTTTGCACTGGTCGAAAACATTGGTCTCCTCGTCGTCAGTGAGCGGGTCGTTACCGTTCTTGTCCCGAGGCTTGGAGGCGCCGTGCCCGGAACCGGAAGAAGTGCCTGAAGACGAGCCAGACGATGACCCCGAGGAGGAGCCAGACGAAGAATCTGTCGGCGCCCCAGTCGTGGGTGCTCCGGTCGCCGGAGCCTGACCCGTTGAACGAGGCCTGTTACTCGTGGCGATCACAGCGAAAACGATCATGAGGAGGATGACGAGGATGGCGACGACGATGCCGATGATCAAACCTGCGTGCGACTTCTGGCGTGGCGGCATTGCGCCAACGGAGCCGTAGGAAGGGGCGCCCACGGGCTGCACCTGCGGCATGGGCGACGGAGCTTGGTAATAGCCGGGCTGTGCCTGTTGGTTAACCGTGGGTTGCGCGTGTCCATATCCTGCGCCCGTAGCCCCACTGGGCTGCTGTTGCGCGGATGGAGTCCCGTAGACCGCGCCGCCCTGCGCGCCGACCGGATACTGGCCGTTCGGCGCCTGCGGACCACCCCACTGCGATGGCTGGTGGGGGCCGTAGGGGTTGGACATGAGGACTCCCTGATGTCGATGGTGCTAGACGTCTGGAGATTGTGCGGTCGCCCCTGCAGTGGCCGAGTGCCTAGGAGATCGCGCGGCAAACTGCAGGGCAGTCGCTATTTCTACTCGAAGTGCGTTTCAATCAAACCCGACGACAGGTCATAGTCTGCCTTGCAGGTGAAGTCACTGTCGACGGCCTCGTTGGTTTTGGCGAGTCGGCCGGTCACGTGACCCTTGTACGCGTAGGTGAGCTTGTCAGAGCTCGTGTTGATGAGGAAGAGTTCCTGATTCGTGATAGACGCGCCCTTGATTGCCGTATAGATCTGGCTGTCGCAGGTGGACTTGATCATATTCTCGACGGCGGGGTCAGATCCGCCATTCGAGCCATTCGAGCCTGTGCCTGTGCCAGATCCTGACGTAGGCGACGGCTTCGAGCCGTACGTGGGCGACGAGGAGGGCTTGCTCGTGGGCTTCGATCCGTAGCTGGGGGAGCTCGACGACGTGGGCGAGGGGCTTGCTGATCGGTCTTCCCGCGACGTAGACATGCCGATCTGGAAGATCAGCATGATGATGCCGCCAATGACGAGAGCGGCAATGAACGAGCCTGCGATGATCGCGATGAGCTTGCCACTGTTGGAACCGGAGGGCTGGGGACCCATCGGACCGCCTGCGTAAGCGGGCTGACCGTAAGGGGACGCGCCGTAGGAAGGCTGAGTTGCCTGCTGCTGGTATCCGCCCTGCTGCTGGTATCCGCCCTGCTGGTTCCCGCCCTGAGGGTAGCCTCCCTGCTGGGGGTATCCGCCCATGCCCGGCTGCGGCTGGAAGGGCTGCTGGTTGTGCTGTGAAAATGGCGAACTCATAACGAACTTTCGTAGAGGTGAGAGAGGTCTCAGGGAACGTTCCGTATCCTACCAGGCGCTAGGCTTGTGGCATGACGATCGACTACCTGACTCGGCCTCTCCCCCTGTCGCCCCGCGACGACATCCTGCCCGTCATCATTGGTGGGGACTTCGGTGTGTATGGAATTGGGCGCTGTTTCAATGAGGCTTTCGGATGCCGCTGTATCTGTGTCGGTTCTCAGCCGACTGAGTCGATCACACGGTCACACTTTTTCGACGTTCGTCACGTGAGCGCCCATGCGAGCGACGCTCAGCTGCTTGACATCCTGATGACAATTGCCGTTGAGAACACGGACAAGAAGCTCATCCTGATGGCGAATCACGATATCTTCTCCGCGTTTGTCGCCCGCAATATGGACACGCTCTCACGGCACTACGCGCTGCCTTTTCCGAGTGAAGAGGTCATGGATCGCCTGACTGATAAGGAGGAGTTCTCCCACGCCTGTGAACGCGCAGGAATCGATTCCCCCGGTACGGTTGCCGTCGATTTCTCCGGTGTCGAGGACGAGGCCTGGGTGGCCCCCGAGATTCCGTTCAGCTTCCCGGTTGTGGCCAAGTCCGCAAAAGGCGAGCCCTACGACGTGCTCGAGTTCGAGGGCAAGCGCAAGATCTGGTTCATCGATACGCCCGAGGAACTGACCCAGCTGTGGGAGATGCTCAAGGATGCGGGTTTCCGCGATACCTTCCTCGTCCAGGAACTGATCCCCGGGGACAATACGGCGATGCGCTCGATCACCGCCTATGTTGATTCGCGAGGCAAGGTCACCCTCATCGGTTCCGCTCGCGTGCTCCTCGAGGATCATGCCCCCACGATGATCGGCAACCCGGTGGCCATGATCACCGAGGATTTCCCCCAACTGTGGGCAGACGCGTGCACCCTCCTGACGGAGAACGGCTACCGCGGTTTCGCGAACTTCGACGTGAAGATCGATCCCCGCGATGGGCGCGCACTTTTCTTTGAGGTCAACCCGCGCATCGGTCGTAACAACTGGTACATGGCCGCAGCGGGTGCCAATCCGATGATTCCCATGGTCGCCGACCTCATCGATGGCCAGGAATGCGAGCAGACCCAAGCCCGCGATGAAATCCTCTACACCCTCGTTCCGGACTCGCTGCTCCTGCACTACATCACCGACCCCGACCTGCGTGCGCGCGTCAAGACGATTATCCGGGAGGGGCGCCGCTTCGACCTGCTCCTCAACCCGACGGAGAAGGATCTGCGACGCAACCTCACCGTCTGGCTCCAGAAGCAGAACCACCGACGTAAGTTTGCACGCTACTACCCGGAGCCTACCGAGACGTCCTACTGATGTCACGCCTCCTCCCCGCCCGGCCCTGGCCTCGTCGGTGGGGGAGGCAGCCCTGATAGACTGACCCCCTACGCGACCGATAATTCCGACTAACGAGGACACCATGACGACAACCGCACTCGTGCCCATTTCTCAGGAAGACAAGATCGCCGCGGTCTCTGGCTTCCAGGACCGCTCCCTGCCCATCGAACAGACGTGCGTGTGGGAGGCGTTCGAGGAATCCCAGGGCCACGGCGTGTGGGGACGATACGCCTGGTGCGAGGACGATTCCAAGATCGCCTTCATTACCCTCTACAAGTATTCGGTGCGCGGCGTGCACTACCTGTGGGCGAAGTGGGGACCCGCCTGGGTGAAGGAAGCCTCCCCGGAGCGCGAAGCCGCTCTGCGAGCGGACCTTCTGCGCGAGATCAAGGCGAAGGACAAGACCGTCGCCTTCGTGCGCCTGCACGCTATCTACCAGCACCCCGACCTGTGCATGCCGCTGCAGACGATCTCCTACGACCGTACGGTCGTCATTGACACCTCCGGCAAGACCGAAGAAGCCATCCTCGCCGCCATGCCCAAGGCCGGCAAACGCTCGATCCGCTCCGGCCTGAAGAAGGGAAAGGCCGAGGGCGTCACCTTCCATGAGGACACTGCCAACGCCGAGGCCGTCATCGACGAGTACTACGCCGTCATGGAGGAGACCGCCAAGCGTGACGGCTTCCGTCCCCACCCCAAGGAGTACTACCTCAGCCTGCTCAAGACGCTGGGCCCGCAGCACGCTCGCATCTTCTCGATGCGCGACGCCGACGGCAACATCCTGTGCTGGGACTTCTGTCTCGTCGAGGGAATCCGCGCGCAGGCCGAATACGGCGCCTCCACCGAGGCCGGCCGTCGCCTTCGCCAGCCCCCGGTCCTGGACTTCTTGGCCGCCGAATACCTCGCCCGCGACGGCGTGCGCGAATTCGACCTCATGGGCGCGCATTCGCCGCGCTGCCCCGACCTCTATAGCGTCGGAAAGTACAAGAGCGCCTTCGCCACGCACTTCACAGACGTGCCCGGTGGCTGGGACATGCCCATCAAGAAGGCCACCTACCGTGCCCTGACCGCCGCGAAGGCCGTGAAGGACTGGCGCGCCCGCTCCTGAAGCGTTCGCGCCACGGGGCTAGAATTCAATTCGCAACACAATCTCGCGTATCTAACGAAACTAGGAGACACAGTGCCCGATATCTCGCTCGTCATTGACGGACACGAACAGACCGTACCGGCGGGGACCACGGGCACGACGTGGTTCGAGAAGTCACGCGACGTCGTCGCCATCAAGGTTGACGGCACGCCGCGTGACCTCGAGACGCCTTTTGAAGCAGGAACGACTGTCGAGGCGATCACGCTGGACAGTGAGGACGGCCTGAACATCCTGCGCCACAGCGCCACGCACGTGCTCGCGCAGGCCGTCCAGGATGTGTTCCCCGACGTGAACCTGGGCATTGGCCCCTTCATCACCGACGGTTTCTACTACGACTTTGGCAATATCGACGCGGTGACCCCCGAGCTGCTGCGCGACCTCGAGAAGCGCATGAAGCGCATCGTCAAGGAAGGCCAGCGCTTCGTGCGTCGCGAGATCTCCGAGGAGGAGGCCACCCGCGAGCTGGCCGAACAGCCCTACAAGCTCGAGCTCGTCACGACGAAGGGCAAGGGCGCCGAGGGCGCGTCCGTCGAGGTCGGCGGCGGCACGCTCACCATGTACGACAACGTCCGCCGCGACGGCTCCGTCGCGTGGAAGGACCTGTGCCGCGGCCCCCACCTGCCCTCCACCAAGCTTATTGGTAACGGCTTCGCGCTGACCAAGGCCTCGGCCGCCTACTGGAAGGGCGACCAGTCCAACGATCAGCTCCAGCGCATCTACGGCACCGCCTGGGCCTCCAAGGAAGACCTCGTCGCCTACCAGGAGCGCATCAAGGAGGCCGAGCGCCGCGACCACCGTCGCCTCGGCGCCGAGCTGGACCTGTACTCCTTCCCCGAGGAGATCGGCCCCGGCCTCGTTGTCTTCCATCCCAAGGGTGGCATCCTGCGCCACGAGATCGAGTCCTACGTGACCGACCGCCACAAGAAGGCCGGCTTCGACTTCGTGCACACCCCCGAGATCTCCAAGGGCGGACTCTTCCACACGTCGGGTCACCTGCCCTACTATGCGGACACGATGTTCCCGCCCATGCTCGTCGACGAAGAGCGCGACGAGGACGGCAACGTCACCAAGGCAGGCCAGGAGTACTACCTCAAGGCCATGAACTGCCCGATGCACAACCTGATCTTCCGCTCGCGCGGCCGCTCCTACCGCGAGCTGCCCCTGCGCTTCTACGAGCTGGGCCACGACTACCGCTACGAGAAGAGCGGCGTCGTCCACGGCCTGACCCGCATGCGCGGCTTCACGCAGGACGACTCGCACACCTACTGCACGCCTGAGCAGGCTTCCGAAGAGATTCGCACGCAGATCGAGTTCTTCCTGTCGATTCTCTCGGCTTTCGGCCTCAAGGACTTCTACCTGGAGCTGTCCACGCGCGACGAGGACGGAAAGAAGAAGGACAAGTTCATCGGCTCTGACGAGGACTGGGCGGCAGCCACCAAGGCGCTTGAGGACGCCTGCGCGGCGACCGGCCTCGACCTCGTTCCGGATCCGGGCGGCGCCGCCTTCTACGGCCCCAAGGTCTCCGTGCAGGTCAAGGACGCGATCGGCCGCACCTGGCAGATGTCGACGATCCAGTACGACTTCAACCAGCCCGACCGCTTCGACCTGGAGTACACGGCAGCCGACGGCTCCCGCCAGCGCCCCGTCATGATCCACTCCGCCAAGCTGGGCTCCGTCGAGCGCTTTATCGGTGTGCTCACCGAGCACTACGCAGGTGCGTTCCCAGCGTGGCTCTCGCCCGTCCAAGTCCGACTCATTCCCGTCGCCGAGGCTTTCGATGGCTACGTCAAGGACGTTGCCGCGAAGCTGCGCGAGCACGGCGTGCGCGTCGAGACCGACCTGTCGGACGACCGCTTCGGCAAGAAGATTCGCAACGCCTCCAAGGACAAGATCCCCTTCACACTCATCGCCGGTGGTGAAGACGTCGAGGCCGGGGCCGTGTCCTTCCGTCTGCGTGACGGCTCGCAGCACAACGGCGTCGCTGTTGATCGCGCGGTCGAGCTGATCGTCTCGCACATCGAGCAGCGCAACAACGCCGATCAGATCGACGGCCTCGACGAGGTGTGAGAGTCATGAGCCGCGACGCCGGTTCGGACTCGATCGGTACCCCGAACGGCCCGTTGCCGACCGAGGACGCCCGCTCGCTGGCGGGCGTCCCGGACGGCTTCGGTCGTTTCTGGACCCCCTACCGCATGGCCTACATCCGCGGCGAAGGCAAGCCCGCCGACGCCTCGGACGTGGGGTGCCCGTTCTGCACGGCGCCCGGTAAGGACGACCAGACGGGACTGATCGTCTACCGCGGCAACACCTGCTTCGTGCTCATGAACCTGTTCCCCTACAATTCCGGGCACCTGCTCGTGTGCCCGTATCGTCACGTCTCCGACTACACGGAGCTCACCGACGAGGAACGCGTGGAGCTGGGCAACCTGACGGCGGCCGCCATGCGCGTCACCCGTGAGGTCGCGTCTCCGGCGGGTTTCAACCTGGGTATGAACCAGGGTGAGGTGGCCGGCGCCGGTATTGCCGCTCACCTGCACCAGCACGTTGTTCCGCGCTGGCTGGGGGACGCGAACTTCCTGCCGATTATTGCGCAGACGAAGGCCGTGCCTGAGCTCCTGGAGGACGCTCGCGCCCGGCTGGCCGCCGCCTGGCCAAAGGAGGACTGATGCTCGGAAACCACGGGCGTTCCATCACGAAGGCTATCTTTACGCCTCTCGCTCGCGTTCTCGCGCGCGTGGGCGTCACCCCCAACATGGTGACGGTCGCGGGCACCGTCGCGACGGTCGCGATCGCGGTCATCTGTATTCCTCAGGGGTGGATCTGGCAGGGCGGTATCGCCCTGGCCGTCGTTATGTTCGGCGATTCCGTGGACGGCACACTCGCGCGGATGACAACGGGCGGTACGCGCTTTGGGGCCTTCCTCGATTCGACGCTCGACCGCCTGGGCGACGGTGCCGTGTTTGGCTCCCTCACTGCCTACGCCGTTTTCCAGATGGCCGATACCCCTGTTCGCACATGGGCGATCATCGCGGGCATCTGCTCGATAGTCGGCGCCGCGGCCGTTCCTTACGCCCGCGCCCGAGCGGAATCCGTCGGGGTCGTCGCCAAGCTGGGTATCGCCGAACGCACCGACCGCCTCATCATCGGCATGGGCACGGCGATTCTCATGAGCCTCGGGCTGCCTGAATGGATCTTCGCGGCTGGTTTGACCTGGGTCGCTTTCGCGTCGTTTGTGACCGTTTGTCAGCGAATTTGGTTCACCGCCCGCCACATTGACGAGGGAGCCCAGTGACGTTCTCGCTCCTGTCCTGTGCCTTCGCCATTGCTCCTCGCCTCCCGCTGCGCGTCGTCATGCGCATGGCGGATACGGGCGCAACGATCGCGGCCAGGCGCGGGGGAGCCATGATCGACCGGCTCCGCGCCAACATGGAACGTCTGACCGGAACGGAGCCGTCTGCCGACGAGCTGCGCGCCGCGGTTCGCTCCCACATCCGCAACTACGCCGAACAGCTGATGCTTGGATCGCGTCGTGGCGCGCCGTTGCTTGAGGGAGTCTCCTTCGAGGGTTTTGAGGCCTTGGCCGCGGCCAGCAAAGATGGCCCGGTCGTCCTCGCCCTCGGACACTCCGGCAGCTGGGATCGCGCTGGCGCGTGGGTGTGTGCGCACGGCCGGGGCATCGTGACTGTCGCGGAGAAGGTTGAGCCTCCCGCGCTGTTCGAGCGTTTCGTGTCGTTGCGCGAAGGCCTCGGCATGGAGATTATCGGCGTCGCGAAGGGCGAGTCGGTCTTTTCCACCCTCATTGAGCGCGTGCGCGGCCGCAGCGTCATCGTGCCGCTTCTAGCAGACCGGGATATTTCGGGTTCGGGCATCGAGGTTGATCTCGGCACCCGGCGGGCACTCGTCGCCGCGGGGCCCGCTGCGCTTGCGACCAAGCTGGAGCGCCCGCTTTTCGCTGCATGCATCACCTACGAGAACGAGACACCCACCGGGGCCGATGTCCGCGTGCGTTGTGTTGGGCCGATCAGTGCCGATGAACAGGAACGACCCGGTCTCAACCGCGTCGAGGCCCTTACGCAGGCATGGGTGGACGAATTTGCCGCCATGATGGCGGCCAAGGCGCAGGACTGGCACATGATGCAGCGCGTGTATGTGGAGGATCTTGACCCCGAGCGCCTGGCGCGCGCGAGGGCCGAGCACGAGAGGAAAAATCGATGAAGATCGGGATCGTGAACCCATACTCCTGGGACGTGCCCGGGGGAGTGGGCTTTCATATTCGCGACCTCGCATTGAAGCTGCGCTCGCGTGGCCACGACGTGCAGGTGCTGACGCCGTCGACCTCGGACGACCTGCCCGACTGGATCACGTCCGCGGGTTCGTCCGTATCGATCCCCTTCAACGGATCGGTGGCGAACATTTCGGTGAAGCCCAGGGCGCTTGCTCGAACGCGACGCTGGCTGGCGGACAATGACTTCGACGTCGTCCACGTGCACGAACCCGTGGTCCCCTCGGTCTCGATGGCTGCCGCGATGCTGTCGACTGCCCCTCTCGTGGGAACATTCCATGCAGCCTTGGGGCGGTCGGTCTCGCGCGCGATTGCCTCGGCGCCCATGCGCCTGTACATGGAACGCATCGGAGTGCGCATCGCCGTCTCCGAGGAAGCTCGACGTACGCTCATCGAACACCACGGCGGCGACGCCGTCATCATCCCGAACGGCGTGGAGACGGCCTCCTTCCGCAGCGCGCAGCCCCTTGAGCAGTGGGTAGGGACGGATGAACGTCCGGTCATCGTGTTCCTCGGCCGCCTCGACGAGCCTCGCAAGGGACTGAGCATTTTCGCGGGTGCCATCGCTGGGGTGCTCGAGCGTTTCCCGGGCGCCTGTTTCTTGATTGCCGGCCGAGGAGACGCTCCGGAGATTCGCCAGGCCGTCGAGCGTTTTGGCGATTCCGTGTCGTTCCTCGGGGGAATCAGTGACGAGGAGAAGGAATCCTTGCTCGCCGGCGCCCACATTTACGTCGCTCCCCAGACGGGCGGCGAGTCTTTCGGCATCGTCCTCGTCGAGGCGATGGCGGCCCATACGGCTGTCGTTGCCTCGGATATCCCCGCCTTCCGTGCGGTGCTCGAGGATGGGCGAGCCGGCGCGCTCTTCGAGACGGGCAACAGCGACTCGCTCGCACGTACCCTCATCGACCTGCTGACCGACCGCGACCGTCTCGAGGAACTGTCCGCTGCCGGAGCGCGCTCATCGGCGCAGTACGACTGGGAGGTCGTCGCAGACAAGGTCTTCGAGGTCTACAAGCTCGCCATCGACATGGGCAGCCCCGCGGATTCGGGGACGAGGAGGGCACGTGACCTCATCCGTGGCCGCGACGACGAGGAAGAGGAGTCGCGATGATTCACATCTCTCCCTGGAGCATCGCTCTTGCCTGCATGTGCCTGATCGTGGTGGCGCTGATCGCGGGCGTTGCCATCACGCGAGCCCGTCGACTCGATCGCCTGCACCAGCGCATCCTTGCTTCCCGTGATGCGCTCTCGCGACTGCTGCTGCGTCGCGCCTCCGAAGCCGAACTTCTCGCTCACGCCGCCCGCCTTGAGAGCGGGGGAGACCCCGGCCTCGTCGATGCTGCGCGCGCGTACATTCGCGACGGTGGCGATCAGCTGACGACCGACGGACTTGATCGACGCACCAGCGCTCAGCGTCAAGCGGATCGCGTCGAGGTCAACGCCCGCCTCGAGCGGGCATCCGCTGTGACGCGTGCGATCCGAGAAACGCTCACTCCCTACGTGCGTGCGCAGATCGAGGCGGACCCGCAAGCTGCCGCCTGCCTCGAGGCCCTCGACGCGACCTGCTACCGTATCGAGCTCACCAGAAACGTCCACAACGTCGATGTGGCGGGAGTCCGCGCCCTGCGTTCCGCACGGATGGTAAAATTGCTTCGGCTCGCCGGACACGCACCGGTTCCCGAGCCCATTGACTTTGATGACGACACACATATCGGCGGACGGGGATACTGACATGCACACGACCCACTGGGGAGGGCCGGGCGAAGACTACCGCCTGAAGAAGATCAGTAGCGTCAACATCGACGTCGTCAGTGGTATCTCCGGGCCCGCGCCCGATGACGCCGCACCCGTGTGGCAAACGCCGAAGGCACGCCACTCGTTCCCGTGGTTCGAGGTCATCATGACGACGGTCGGCACCATCGGCCTTCTCAGTATGGTCATCTTCTGGCTCAGCCCCGCGTCATCGGGTGTCGCCTCTCTTGTCAAGACGACTCTTCTCGCTGCCGTTCCGCTCCTCATCGTTGTCAGCTTCATCCTGTTCATCGACCGATGGGAGCCAGAGCCCTGGAAGACGAAGGTGGCTCTGTTCCTGTGGGGCGCGGGAGTCGCAACTCTGTCCTCGGGTATCCTTAACACCGCCCTCAAGGAGAACATCATCCTCTCGATCGGCGATCTCCAGCAATCCAATGCCCTTGGCGCAACTTTTATTGCCCCTCTCGTCGAGGAGACACTCAAGGGCCTCGGCGTCCTCATCGTTGTCGTTGTGCGCCGCACCAACATTAATTCGCTCATCGACGGCGTCGTCTACGCGGGTTTTTCCGCCTGCGGATTCATGTTTGCCGAGGACATCCTCTACTTCATCAGGGTCGATAATCCAGAAGCGGGCGGCGTCCTCTTGACCTTTGTCCTTCGAGGTCTGTTCAGCCCCTTCGTGCACGCGATGGCGACGTCGATGACCGGCATCGGCCTCGCCCTGGCACTGCTGAAATTCAAGCGCGGCTGGTCCAAGACCGGCATCGTGCTGGTGTTCTGGTTCTTCGCCATGGTCATCCACTTCGCGTGGAACGGCACCTCGACCTTCCTGTTCCGATATTTCTTCCTCCTCTACGCAGTTATCGGCGTGCCAGCCTTCATCGTGTGGGCGGTCGCGCTCATCATCATGTCCCGCAAGGAAGCCGAGAAGATCCGCGTCGGACTCGTGCCCTACGTGCGTACCGGATGGTTTATTCCCGGCGAGGTCACGATGGCCACCGACAGGCGCGCGCGCCGAGCCGCCCTCAAGTGGGCGCGATCGGGCGGCCGCGAGGCAAAGCGTGCCATGCGCTCCTTCCTCATCAATCTTGCCTCTCTGGGCATGGATCAGCGCCTCATGGCCAAGAACGGCCCCGACCCCGCGCGTATCGAAGCCGACCGCCAGATGCTCGCTGAAGCAGTCGACAACAGGCGAGAATTCCTGCGCCTGACATCGATCGCTGAACAGCAGCAGGACGTGACGGATGCCGTGTCCCGCCTCGCGCAGGCACACTAAGAAAGAAGACGAGCTATGAGTAACAACTACCCTCACCCCGTGCCCCAGCAGGGCTTTATTCCGCCGAACCAGCCGCAGGGACAGCCTGCTCCCGGTGCGCCGTACGGTGCTCCGGCCTCGCAGCAGGGTATGCAGGTTCCTGGCGGGCAGTATGGCGCTCCTGGACCTCAGCAGGGTGCGCAGTACGGCGCTCCGGTGCCCCAGCAGGGCATGCAGGCTCCGGGCTCGCAGTTTGGTGCGCCCGCGGGGTCCGGTTATACTCCCGCGCCTCAGCAGCAGGCTCCCGCCGGGCAGTATGGTGCTCCGGCGCGATCCGGGTACGCTCCTGCGCCTCAGCAGGGCGGTCAGGCACCCGGTGGGCACTACGGTGCTCCTGCACCTCAGCAGGGCTCGCAGTACGGTGCCCCGGTGCCCCAGCAGGGTGTGCAGGCTTCGGGACCGCAGTTTGGTGCGCCAGCGGGCTCCGGTTATACTCCCGCGCCTCAGCAGCAGGCTCCCGGTGGGCAGTATGGTGGTCCGGCGGGATCTGGTTATGCTCCCGTGCCTCAGCAGCAGGCTCCCGGTGGGCAGTATGGCGCTCCCGCAGCCTCGAGCTACGCCCCCGAACCTGAGCCGGAAGATAACGCTGACACGGCCTCGGATAGCGATGCCATCCCCCAGCCGTCGTCTGATCCTCAGCCCGGTGCCTCCGAGGCCCCTGCGTCTGACGATGCTGGCGTTCCTCAACCCACTAGTTCGGTTATCCCGCAGCCGCAGGCGGCCTCGGCCTACGCCCCTGCTGTTTCAACAGGGCAGCCTGCCACTGAGTCGACGCAGATGCCTGCCCCCGACCCGATGACGCGATTCGAGCCCGAAGCGCGATTCACCTCGTCCTTCCAGTCGTTCGTCAATTCGGCGCCGACTATGCCCGGGCCGAGCGCCGCACAGTACCCGCAGGCAGCGCCGCAACAGGTGCAGTCGTGGGCCATGCCCACCTCTCCCAAGAAGGCACCGGTTTTTGAAGCCGTCGTGATCGGTGTCGGCGCGGCAATGATGCTCGTGGGTACCAGCAGCTTCCTTTTCGCCAGTGGACCCTTCCTCGGCTTCTTCCTAGCGATCATGTGCCTGGTCCCGCTTGTCATCATCCTGGCGTTCCTTCAGTTCGTGGATCGCTTTGAGCCCGAGCCCTGGTGGACGAAGATCGCGGCGCTCCTCTGGGGTGGCGGCGTGGCAGTCTTCTTCGCGGGGATTACAAACGGACTTGCCGGAGTCGCTGTCGCCAGTGCAACCGGTAGCGGTGCTGCGGGGAGTGTCTTTGAGGGCGTGGTTGCCGCTCCCCTTGGCGAAGAATTCCTCAAGGCTCTCGGTGTGCTCGTGATTGTCATGATGCGGCGTCACAGAATCTCCTCCCCGCTTGACGGCCTCGTCTACGCCGGTTACTCGGCGGCGGGATTCCTCGTCGTCGAAGACTTCAGCTACTTCGTGATTACCTTCTACAATGGGGTTCTTGCCGAGACGTTCATCATGCGCGTTCTTTTGGGCGTCTTCGGGCACGTCATGTACACGTCATGCACCGGTTGGGCGATCGGATGGGCGGTGACACGCACGCGTTCGATCGGTGCCGGCATCGGTGTTGTGACGCTTGGCTACCTGATCGCCGTGACGATGCATGGTCTGTGGAACGGATCCGCCACGATCTCGGGTTCCCGCGGCGGTTTCCTCGTGCTCTACTTCATCTTCCAGGTTCCTCTGTTCTGCGGCTGGCTGTTCTTTGTCGCTCGAACGATGCGTCGGGAGCGGCGCGACATCGCTGCCGGTCTCATGCCCTACGTCAACCAGGGGTGGATTCTGCCGAGCGAGGTTCAGATGGTCTGTGACCCGGGCTCGCGTCGCAACGCTCTGGCCTGGGTCGCGGGCGGCGGTCCCGCTGCCAAGCGCGCGATGAAGTCCTTCATGAACAACTTGGCTTCCGTCGGACTCGACCAGATCGTCATGAACGTGCGCGGGCCCGAGAAGGCCCGGATCGACGAGACTCAGAGCAAGATTCAGGAGGCGACGGCACAGCGTCAGACCTTCCAGTCGCTCATGGGCATCCGCCCCATGTGAGTGTTTCGATTCTCACGGGCCGCGCATCGTCTTTTCATAGGACACACATAGGTTCATGTCTCACGATAGTGGGGACAGAAAGGAAACCTACGTGACTGATGAACTATCGACGCGCCCACGTTCCTGGGCGTTGATCGTCTGCTCCGCCGTGCTGATCGCACTGAGTATCCCGGCGGCTATCTATGAATTTAGGAACGCCCTGGCGGGTACATCCTCATCCGATGCTTGGCTCGCGGTCGGCGCCTCGACCCTGAGCGCAGTCGTGGGCCTGGTATTCCTCGGTGTGTGGGCGCGCATGAAGCCTTCGGTTCTTGCGTGGCTTGCCGCGTTCGGCTGGGGAACCGGCGGTGCTCTTATTTTTGCTGGCTTCGGAAACGGCTTTGTAGATTTTGCCGTTGAAGAGTCTGGCTTAGGGGACAGTGCCGTTGACTTTGCGACCTCCGTGCTGACGGGCCCCGTCGTGGAAGAAACGGGTAAAGGCCTGGGTGTTCTTGCCCTGATTCTCGCCGCACGCAAGGTGCTCGAGCGTCCCGCACAGGGCGGCGTTCTTGGCGCCCTCGTTGGCATGGGCTTCGCCTGGGGTGAGGACGTGGGCTACTACGTGAGCGCGCTCGAAGACGGAATGAGTGGACTGTGGGAATCGTTCCTCGTGCGTGCCATCCTTGGCGCATACGCTCATGCCATCTTCACCGGCGTGTTCGGATATGCGCTGGCCTGGGCCGTTCTGCGTGCCAACAGCGCGATGCGTGCAGTCCTCATTGGTGCCCTGGGCTTCGTCGGAGCGCTCGCTCTGCATGCTCAGGCCAACGGCTTGGGGTTCGTGGCTCCCGAAGACTCGTGGAACCTGACCTACGGTGCCATCGAAATCCCGGTTTTCGTCGTGAGCGCAGCACTCCTGGTGTGGGGCCTGCGCCGCCGCCAGGCTACTCTGGAGGCATGAGCGCACTCGACTGGCCATTGGACGCGGACGGCTACCCCCACCGGGAGGCCGCCCGCGTCCTCTTGTTTGATGATGAGGGACGCGTCCTGTTGGCGAAGGGCCACGACGAGGACCAACCGGAGCGATTCTGGTGGTTCACGATTGGGGGCGGCATCGAGGAGGGGGAGGACCCCCGCAGTGCCGCGGTGCGTGAGGTCTTCGAGGAAACGGGGATCGAGCTGGACCCCGACGACTTGGTCGGTCCCGTCCTTTATCGGACCGCCGAGTTCGACTTCCTAGCCGTCACTGCGCGCCAGGACGAGTGGTTCTTCATCACACAGGCGCCTTCGACCGTGCTGAGCAGGGAAGGATGGACCGAGCTGGAGCGCTCCGTTATCGATGCCCAAGCGTGGTGGGATATCGACGAGGCCTCTACCCAGATCAACGGTGAGATCTACCCCGCGCAGATCCTCGAGTATGCGCGCGCCTGGCGCGACGGGTGGGACGGGCACATGATCCGCCTGACAGACACACGCGAACCCTGACACCTTCGGCTAGGCGAGGCCGAGGGGAGCAATCGCTAGGGACAGATCCGGCGTATTGAGCTGGACGGAGACCTGCTCGCGCACGGCGGGCTTCGCGCAGAACGCGATACCGACCCCGGCCTCGTTCATCATGGGGACATCGTTCGCCCCGTCACCGATCGCGACCGTACGCTCAAGGGGGACACCGAGGGACGAGGCCCACGAACGTAGGCAGTCGACCTTCACGCGGGAGGTCACGATACGCCCGAGCACTCGGCCGGTCAGGACGCCATCCACGACCTCGAGGCGGTTCGCCGCGTAGAAGTCGATGTTGAGGGACGCTGCCAGGGGAGCGACCACTTCCTCGAATCCGCCCGAGACGATGCCAAACTTTCCACCCGCACGATGAACCGCGTCGATCAGCTCTCGCGCGCCCTTCGTGGGGGTGATGGCGGACAGGACATCACCGAAGACCGACTCGGGGACACCCGCGAGGGTTGCGACGCGCTCGCGCAAAGACTCTGCGAAATCGAGCTCCCCATTCATGGCACGAGACGTAATCTCGGCGACCCTCTCACGGGTGCCCGCAGCGCCTGCGAGCTCCTCAATGACTTCCTGGCTGATCAGCGTCGAATCGACGTCGGTGACGACGAGGCCGGGTGCCCCGCTGGCACACAGCAGCGGAGCACCCGGCTCGTCGAGACGGTGAGTCATGCTCACTTGCGGACGACCGCACCCTTGGGAACGACCGTAATGCCGGACTCGGTGACGGTGAAGCCACGCTCGCGATCATGCTCGAGGTCGACGCCAACGACTGCGCCTTCTTCGACGACGACGTTCTTATCCAGAATCGTCTTCACGACCCGGGCCGAGCGGCCGATGCGACAGCCATGCATAACGACCGAATCCTCGATCTTCGCCCACGAGTGGACGTAGGTGTTCGGGGAAACGACCGAGCGCACGATCTCGCCGCCGGAGACGATGACGCCGGGGGAGACGAAGGAGTCGATCGCGTGACCCAGACGATCCGCATCGCCGTACACAAACTTGGCCGGCGGCAGTGAGCCGTCGATCATCGTCATGGTCGGCCAGTCGCGGTTGTACAGGTTGAACACCGGGTGCACCGAGATCAGGTCCATGTTCGCCTCGTAGTAGGCGTCCAGCGTACCGACGTCACGCCAGTAGTCGCGGTCGCGGTCGGTCGACCCCGGCACGTCGTTGTCCTGGAAGTCGTAGACGCCGCACTCGCCGCGCTCGACGAACCACGGAATGATGTTGCCACCCATGTCGTGCTTCGAATCGGGGTCGGCCGCATCCTCGCGCAGAGCGTTGACCAGGTCCTTCGTGGTGAACACGTAGTTGCCCATGGAGGCGAGGACCTTGGTGGGATCGTCGGGCAAGCCCACGGCGTTCTTGGGCTTCTCGAGGAAGTTCTTGACAACCCCGTTCTCGCCGTCGATGACGCCGAGTGCCGAAGCCAGCTCGATCGGCTGACGGATGCCGGCGACCGTGGCGGGCAGGCCAGAATCGATGTGGTGCTGGACCATCTGCGAGAAGTCCATACGGTAGATGTTGTCCGCACCGATGATGACGATGTACTCCGGCTGCTCGTCGTCGACGATGTTGAGCGACTGGTAGATGGCGTCGGCGCTGCCCAGGTACCAGTGCGGCCCGCGACGCTGCTGAGCCGGAACAGGGGCGATGAAGTTGCCGAGTAGGGGAGACGTGTACCAGGTCTTTGTGACGTGGCGGTCGAGTGAATGGGACTTGTACTGCGTCAAGACAACAATCTTGAGGTATCCGGAGTTCACGATGTTCGACAGTGCGAAATCGATCAGACGGAAGTGACCACCGAACGGAACTGCCGGCTTTGCACGGTCATCCGTCAGGGGCATCAGTCGCTTACCCTCACCGCCCGCGAGAACGATTGCCAGAACGTGGTTCTTTGCCATGTGGCACCTCTTCGTTGGTCGAGTGGACCCGCATCGGCGCGGATCCGTGGGAGTGGTCACACTGTATTACAAATGTCTATCGATTGCTACACCGTCTCGTTTTCGACCAGGCATGACGTGAGATCGGATACGATGTGTCTCACACGTCGCTCTTGTCGGAAGGACCCCACCATGCGCGTTGATCTCCTTACCCGCGAATACCCGCCTCACGTCTACGGAGGTGCCGGTGTCCACGTGCTCGAACTGGCCAAGGTCCTGCGCGGCCTCGTCGATGACCTGCGCGTCCAGGCGTTTGACGGTCCGCGCGAACCGGGTACCGATGGAGCCGACCCGGGCGTGACCGGACATGCCGATCTGCCTCAGCTGGCCGGAGCGAACGCTGCGCTGCGTACGCTCGGTGTCGACCTCGAGATTGCCGCTGCGTGCGAGGGTTCTGACCTGGTCCACTCCCACACCTGGTACGCAAACTTTGCCGGACACGTTGCGTCGCTTCTCGGCGATATCCCGCACGTGATTTCGGCGCACTCGCTTGAGCCGCTGCGTCCGTGGAAGGCTGAGCAGCTCGGCGGTGGCTACCGCCTGTCCTCCTACGTGGAGAAGACCGCCTATGAGGCAGCAAGCGCGATTGTGGCCGTCTCGAACGGCATGCGTGACGATATTTTGCGCTGCTACCCCGGTGTTGATCCCGAGCGCGTGCACGTCATCCACAACGGCATCGACCTGAACAAGTGGCACGCCCCCGAGGGTGAGGCGGGCGAGGAACTGCGCGCCCGCGTTCTCGCCGAGCACGGTATCGACCCGTCGCGTCGCACGGTTGTGTTCGTCGGTCGCATCACCCGTCAGAAGGGCCTGCCGTACTTCCTGCGTGCCGCCCAGCTCCTGCCTGATGATGTCCAGCTCGTGCTGTGCGCCGGCGCTCCTGACACCCCCGAGATTGCGGCCGAGGTCGAGGGCCTCGTCGCCGAGCTGCGTGCGCGTCGCTCCGGTGTCGTCCTCATCTCCGAGATGCTCCCGCAGCCCGAGGTGGCGGCGATCCTGTCCTCTGCGCAGGTCTTCATTACGCCGTCGGTGTACGAGCCCCTTGGCATCGTGAATCTCGAGGCAATGGCCCTGGGCCTGCCCGTCGTCGGCACTGCGACCGGCGGCATCCCCGACGTGATCGTCGACGGAGAGACTGGCTACCTCGTGCCGATCGACCAGAAGCAGGACGGCACGGGAACGCCGCTCGATCCTCGCGCCTTCGAGGAAGCGATGGCTGATCGCCTGGTGCGTGTCCTCGACGATCCTGAGCTGGGACGTCGCATGGGCGAGGCTGGCCTCGTTCGCGCCCGCGATCACTTCTCCTGGGAAGCGATCGGCGTGAAGACCGCCGAGCTGTACCGTTCGCTCGTTTAGGGCGCACGTCACCCGTCAGACGACTAGGCTGGATACATGACTTACGTCCTGAATCTCTCTCACGTGTCCGTCCAACGAGGGGACACGCAGATCCTCTCCGATGTCTCGTGGTCGACGCGTCCGCGCCAGCACTGGGTCATCGTCGGCCCGAACGGTGCGGGTAAGACCACGCTGGCGCGTGTGGCCTCCGGTCGCATCGCCCCTGACAGTGGTGACGTGACTGTTTCGGAGACGGATCTGGCACAGGCCGATCCGGCAGAGGTGGCCACGCGCGTCGGGCTCGCCTCGGCTGCGGTGGGTGCCAAGATCGTGCCGACGCAGTCGGTTCTCGACACGGTGCGCAGCGCCGCCTGGGGCCTGGCTGTCGCACACGACGAGGAATACGAGCAGATCGATGATGAGCGCGCCCGTGCGCTCATGGAGATCTTCGGAGTCGACCACCTCGCCGAGCGCGAGTTCGCGACCCTGTCTGAGGGAGAAGCACAGCGTGTGCTGCTCGCCCGTGCGCTCATGACCGATCCCGAGGTCCTCGTCCTCGACGAGCCGACCTCTGGGCTCGATCTGGGTGCGCGCGAGTTGCTCATTGCCGCGCTTTCGGAGATCATGAAAGGTTCGAAATCTCCGCAGATCATCTTGGTGACCCACCAGATCGAGGAGATTCCTGACGGCGTGACGCACTGCGCGATCATGTCGCAGGGGCAGATTGCCCATCAGGGTCCCATCGAGGACACGCTGACGGGCGTCAATCTGTCGCAGGTCTATGGAATGCCGCTGCTCTCCGGTCGCACCGATGGTCGCTGGTGGGCGCGCGGCGTCACCGACTAAGGGGGAAATATGACTACCTGGTGGCTGTGGATTCTCGCCGCCCTGGTGTGCGGCATCGTCGAGGTCATGAGTGTCAGCTTCGTCTTCCTCATGTTCGCGATCGGCGCGCTGGCAGCTGGCATCGCGGGCGTGTTCGGCGCGAATCTAACGATTCAGGTCATCGTCTTCGTCGTTGTCTCGATCGCTCTGCTGGCGGTTGTGCGTCCGTTCCTCAAGGGCCGGATCGACAAGACGACCGACTACGTTCCGAGCAACACGGACGGTCTCATCGGAAAGACCGCCTACGTGACCGAGGCCGTGGGGGAGCGTCACGGACGCATCCAGTTCACGGGCGGTGAATGGAGCGCACGAACAGAGGGGCTTGAGCTTCCCGTTGGTGTCGAGGTACGCGTCGATCGTATCGAAGGAGCAACCGCCGTCGTGAGCGCTCTGAACCCTGCGGTGCCAGCACCTACC
This sequence comes from Actinomyces sp. ICM39, assembly GCF_000282935.1. NCBI lineage: Bacteria > Bacillati > Actinomycetota > Actinomycetes > Actinomycetales > Actinomycetaceae > Actinomyces > Actinomyces sp. ICM39. The sequence goes on along the minus strand of NZ_ALCB01000108.1, from coordinate 55,049 downwards.
CAGCCGTCTGCGGGTTCGGCCTCCTGAAAGCCCCGCTTCCTGTCAGTAACGTAAGAAAGGAGATGCGTTATGAGTTCCAGTGAAGTCATCGGCAACATCGCGGTGATCGTGGTCCTCGCGCTCATTGTTTTCGTTGTTATTTCGCTGGTGCGCGCGGTGCGGATTGTCCCGCAGTCGCAGGCGTACGTCGTCGAGCGCCTGGGCCGGTTCCAGGCGGTCATGCAGGGTGGTTTCCACCTGCTGGTCCCCTTCGTGGACCGTGTCGCTGCCCGCATTGACCTGCGCGAGCAGGTGGCGAACTTCCCGCCGCAGCCCGTCATCACCGCTGATCAGGCGATGGTGTCGATCGACTCCGTCATCTACTTCCAGATCACGGATCCGCGCAGCGCAACCTACGAGGTCGCTAACTTCCTGCAGGCGATCGAGCAGCTGACCGCGACGACGCTGCGTAACCTGATCGGCTCTCTTGATCTGGAGCAGACCCAGACCTCGCGCGAGTCGATCAACAAGCAGCTGCGTGGCGTTCTCGACGAGGCCACGGGCCCGTGGGGCATCCGCGTGACCCGCGTGGAGCTCAAGTCCATTGAGCCGCCGCCGCGAGTCCTGGCCGCTATGGAGCAGCAGATCACGGCGGAGCGCACCAAGCGCGCCACGATTCTGACGGCCGAGGCCGAGCGTGAGGCCCAGATCAAGAAGGCAGAGGGCGCCAAGCAGGCCGCCGTTCTGGCTGCCTCCGCTCAGCAGGAGGCTCAGGTTCTGCAGGCCAAGGGCCAGAAGGAAGCCCTGATCCTGCAGGCCGAGGGTGCCCGCCAGGCCCAGATCCTGCGCGCACAGGGTGAGTCCGAGGCCATCCAGACGGTCTTCGCGGCCATCAACGCAGGAAAGGCCACACCGGAGCTCCTGTCCTACAAGTACCTCGAAATGCTGCCGAAGATCGCAGACGGTCAGGCGTCCAAGTTGTGGATGCTTCCCTCGGATCTCACCGGCGCACTGGAATCCATCTCGAAGGGTTTCAACCTGGGCAAGTAGACTGAAGCCATGCCGGGCCGACCGCAGTCCCTGCGGTCGGCCCGTTCTTTTCTCAACGGGAGGACACCGGTGGATTCGCATCAGGAATACGTGCTGCGCGAGGTCGCGCAGAAGAATATTCGTTTCATCCGTTTGTGGTTTACGGATGTTGCGGGCGTCTTGAAGTCGATTTCGATCGACCCTGGTGAGCTCGAGGAGGCGTTCAGTGAGGGGATTGGCTTCGATGGGTCGGCCGTCGAAGGCCTGACGCGCGTCTACGAGTCGGACATGCTGCTCAAGCCGGATGCGTCGACGTTCCAGTTGCTCCCGTGGCGTTCCAACGAGGACCCGGTTGCGCGTATGTTCTGCGATGTCCTCATGCCCGATGGGCGTCCGGCTCCCTCGGATCCCCGAGGGGTTCTCGAGCGAGCCGTGGAGCGCGCCGCTGATGCGGGCTTCCGGGTCATGATTCACCCGGAGATTGAGTTTTACCTGCTGCGTCAGCCCGTGACACCCGATCGCATGATCCCCGTCGATCAGGCTGGCTACTTCGACCACGTCGCGCGCGGCGATTCGAACGACTTCCGGCGCCGCGCCGTGCGGATGCTTGAGGACATGGCGATCCCGGTCGAGTTCTCGCACCACGAGGGCGGACCGGGACAGAACGAGATTGACCTGCGAGCCGTTGACCCCGTGCGTGCAGCGGATAACATCATGACTGCGCGCACCCTCATTGAGGAGGTCGCGCTACGCGAGGAGCTCGTCGCGACGTTCATGCCCAAGCCCTTCATCGAGCACCCGGGCTCGGGAATGCACACGCACCTGTCGCTGTTTGAGGGCGAAGCGAACGCGTTCTTCTCCCCGGCGGGTCAGTATCGCCTGTCCACGACGGGGCGTCAGTTTATTGCGGGCCTGCTCGCCCATGCCGAGGAGATTGCGGCCATTACCAACCAGCATGTCAACTCCTACAAGCGCCTGTGGGGCGGGGGAGAGGCTCCCTCCTACGTGTGCTGGGGTCACCTGAATCGCTCGGCTCTCGTGCGTGTCCCCCTCTACAAGCCGAAGAAGGCCGCGGCCGCACGGATCGAATACCGCGCGCCCGACCCGAGTGCGAACCCGTATCTTGCGTTCGCTGTGTTGATTTCCGCTGGTTTGGATGGCATCGAGCAGAAGATGGAACTGATGCCTGAGGCCGAGGACAACGTCTGGGATCTGTCGGATCGCGAGCGTCAAGTCATGGGCATTCGTGCCCTGCCTGCCTCGTTGGCGGATGCGGTGCGTGCGATGAAGCGCTCCGATTTGGTGGCCTCCACGCTCGGCGAGCAGGTGTTCGACTACGTGATCCGCAACAAGCGCAAGGAATGGACGGAGTATCGTCAACAGATTACCCGTCAGGAACTCGAGCAATTCCTCAAGGTCGTTCCCCGGTGACGCTCGACGAACTCCGGTTTGCCGGATTCCTGGACCCTCGCCGCGCCCTCGATTTCTTCGAGGAGCTTCCGGGTGGAGCCGAGGTATGGGCGGCGGACCTGGGGGCGAGCGCCGACCCCGATCAGGCGTTGCTGGCGGCGATCCGCCTACACGAGGCGGATCCCGGCCTCGTGCGTGGACTCATCGATGATTCGCGTGCGCGCGCTCGCCTGTGCGCAGTGCTGGGTGGCAGCCAGTGGCTGGGCGACTACATTGTTGCCGATCCCAGCCGCGCTCGAGCGGCGTGGGAGGATCCCGGTGAGGCCGCACAGGTGCTGCTGGAATCCGTCGGGGCTACGCGGGTGGATAACGGAGTGTACGTAGCCTCGGAGCACGCGCACGTGGATGACCTGCGCGCCGGCTACCGTCGTGTTTTGCTCTCCCTGGCTGCCGATGACCTGACGAGTGATGATCCTGAAGGCTTCATGCCCGAGGTCGGTCGGCGCATCGCCGACCTGGTTGATGCAACTCTCGAGGCTGGCCTTGCCCTGGCGAGGCGCGACATTGACCCGCGCGGGCGCATCCCCTTCGCCATCATTGCGATGGGCAAGACGGGAGCACGCGAACTCAACTACATCTCCGACGTGGACGTCGTCTACGTCGCCGAGGCCGGGGCTGATGGGGATGAGCGAGAAGCCCTTGAGGTCGCGACGCGCCTGGCGGCGGCCACCGCCTCCGCTTGCTCGGGCCCCGGAACCGAAGCGCCGCTGTGGACGGTAGACGCGAACCTGCGCCCCGAGGGCCGCAACGGAGCGCTCGTGCGCACCGTCGAGTCCTACCGCCAGTACTGGGACAAGTGGGCGCAAACGTGGGAGTTTCAAGCGCTGCTCAAGGCACGTGCCTGTGCGGGAGACGAGGCTGTCGGGCGTGCCTTCGAGGAAGCTGCGCAGCCCTACGTGTGGAGCGCTGCCACCCGCGAAGGATTTGTCGAGGCTGCGCGCGCGATGCGTCGCCGCGTCGAAGACAACATCTCGCGTTCACATGCGTCGCGTGAGCTCAAGCTCGGGCGCGGCGGCCTGCGCGACGTTGAGTTTACGGTTCAGCTGCTCCAGCTGGTTCACGGTCGCACCGATGCCTTCCTGCGCGTGAGATCGACGCTGGAGGCGATTGAGGCGCTGCGCGAGGGTGGCTACATCGCGCGCAGCGACGCGCATCAGCTCGCCTCGTGCTACCGATTCCTGCGCGCCGTCGAACACCGCACTCAGCTGCCCCGGATGCGCCGCACGCACCTGATTCCTGACAAGGAACGGGAGCTGCGTGTCCTCGGACGTTCGATGGGTGCCACTCGCTTCGCAGACGCGGAGTCGATCAGTTCCGCTATCGACGAGGTTCGCACTCGTGTGCGTGCTTTGCATGAGGACGTCTTCTACCGTCCGATCATTGCTGCGACCGCGTCGCTGAGCGAGGACGAGGTGTCCCTGCACGCGGATGGCGCGCGCGACCGGCTGGCAGCGATTGGCTACCGTGATCCGGCGGGAGCGCTGACGCACATCGGCGCGCTCACCCAGGGGACGAGCAGGCGCGCCGCGATCCAGCGCCACCTGCTTCCGGTGTTCATCTCGTGGCTCGCCAGAGGGGCCGACCCCGACATGGGCCTCCTGAACTTCCGCATCCTGTCCGAGGACATTGGGGATTCGCACTGGTACCTCGCGCTCCTGCGCGACTCGGGCGTGGCCGCCCACAGGCTCACGACCATGCTTCCGAACTCCCGCTGGATCGCCGAGGCTCTCGCCAAGCGTCCCGAGGCCGTGGCCTGGCTCGACGATGACGCTGAGCTGGCGCCGCGCGAGCCGCATCGGCTAGCTCGGGAAGTGGCAGCCCTCATCGATCGCCACGATGACGCGACGGAAGCTGCCGCTCGCGTGCGGGCCGTACGCACCCGTGAGTTGACGCGCTGCGCGATGAGCGACCTGCTGGGTGGCGTCGATCCGCGCGGTAACGCGATCGCCGACGCCACGGATGCGGCAATTCTGGGAGCCCTCGCCATCGCGCAGCGTGAAGAAAGCGAGCGGTGGGGCGAGCAGCGGGCGGCCGTCGTGTTCGTTGCGATGGGCCGCTACGGCGGACGCGAGTGCTCGTACGCCTCGGACGCCGACGTGATCGCCCTCCATGAGGCCGTCGGGGGTGCCACCGAGGCGGAAGCGGCTGCCAGCGCGACGGCGATTGTGAACCGCGTGAAGAACCTCCTCGGCTCGGCGACCAATCAGCTGGGCATTGTCGTCGACCTCGATCTGCGACCCGAGGGCAAGAACGGCCCGATGAGCCGCACGATCGAGTCGCATCGTGAGTATACGCAGCGGTGGGCATCCACCTGGGAGCGGCAGGCCGCGGTGCGTGCGCGCCCGATCGGTGAGGGAAGCCTCGCCGATTCTGCACGGGCACTGTTCGATGAGCTTGCCTATGGGGGAGTGAGCGAGTCGGATGTGCGCGACATTCGCTTGCTCAAAGCCCGCATGGAGAACGAGCGTCTGCCGCGCGGCATTGAGCCCGCTCGCCATGTGAAGCTAGGCCCCGGCGGCCTCACCGACGTGGAGTGGACGATCCAGCTCATCCAGATGCGTGCTGGAATGAACAACCCCGCACTGCGTACACCCTCGACGACGCAGGCGATCCTCAGCGCTCGGGAGAACGAGCTGATCGGCGCTCAAGACGCGCAGACTCTTCTCGATGCCTGGGATATGGCCACCCGTATCCGCGCGGCAAACACCCTGGCGAGCGGGCGCATGAGCGGTGTGAAGCTCGACGTCTTGCCCCGCGATAGCGCGGAGCTGCGTGCCCTCGCAGCGATCCTCGGGTACGGTAGCGGCGGGCTGAACGCCCTCGAAGACGACTGGCTGCGCGCTGGACGCAAGGCGCGCGCCGTCATGGAACGACTTTTCTGGGAGCAGCAGTGAAGATTGTGCTGGTACGGCACGGACAGACCCCCGCGAATCGCCTCGGTGCGCTCGATACGGTGCGCCCCGGCCTCGGGCTGACTCCCGAAGGACTCCTCCAGGCCCAGCGCCTCGCGGATCGATGGGAGTCCGAGGTTGCACCTCCTCCCACCGTCATCGCGCTGTCCGGACTGCATCGCACGCGCCTGACTGCGGCCCCGCTGGCGAGCGCCTACGGGCTGACCCCGCAGGTGTACCCCGGCATCCGCGAGCTACGCTCCGGCGACCTCGAAATGGCAGCTGACCCGTGCTCGCAGTCCCTCTATGTACGCACGACGCTGTCGTGGTGCGCGGGGGATCTGGATAATCGCATGCCCGGCGGTGAGAGCGGGCGCGAGGCCCTGGCCCGCTCGCTGGAGACCGTGCGCCGAGTGGGACTGGCCGCTCGTGAGAACGCGGGGGACGAGGCCGTTGCGGTGTTCGTCATCCACGGTGCGCTCACGCGCCTGCTGGCCACGTGGCTGTCCACCGACATTGACGAGGAGCTCGTCTCCAAGCATTTCATGTCCAACACGGGCACGTCCACCTTCGAGTGGGCGCCCGACTTCGCCCCTTCCTCGGCCGACGAACTGGCGAAGGGGCTCCACGCCCTCACCTGGAACGACCGTCCCCTCGATCAGTGGTCGTGAGACGATTCGCCGCCTGAGTCCTTATCGGGTGCAACGAAGGCTGACACGTCGAAAGGGAACGAGCGGTATTTAAAGTAGTTCTCCAGGTAGGACAGGTGCTCCTCGCACGCGAGCCACGTCTTCGTGCGGGCGTGGTGGATCGCCGGATTGCGCCAGTCGATCCGGTAGATCGCGGCGTTCGTGCATTCGCGCGCCGAGCAGATGCCCGATGCGGCTTCGACTCCCAGTGCCATGGTGTCCTCCCCGTGCGGTTACGCTTGGAAGTATGCCAACCCTCGTTCTCGTTCGCCACGCGCAGGCCGCATACTCCTACCCCGATCACGCGCGCCCCCTGACAGATGCGGGCGTCGACCAGGCCACTCGCCTCGGCGGCGTTCTCTCCCGGGAGATTGGGAGCTTCGATGTCGCGGTGTGTTCCGATGCGGCGCGCGCGCAGCAGACCTTCGCTCAGATCAGTCAGCGCGTGTCGATTCGTGATAGCTGGTTCGACCGCGGCGTTTATAACGCCGACGAGGAGGACATCCTCACCCTGGCGCGCACTTTCGAGGGCAGCAGTGCACTCATCGTCGGTCACGAGCCGACCATCTCCGGCGCGGGCTACGTCCTGGCTTGCGAGGACGATCGGTCAGAGGTAGCCCGAGGCGTACCGACCGCGACGGCTCTCATCCTCACCTTCGACGGAACCTGGGAGGATCTGGCCCCTTCGAACTGCACCCTGCGCGTCCTGCTCACCCCGCCCACCCGGTAGGTCACGGAGCGCCGCAAGCGGCCCCGGCCTCGTCCATCGTTCCTGTGAGTGTGTTTACGTTTGTCCACGTGACGCCCGCCCGGATGCGGATGGGGGCCGCACACGCGTTAGAATATGGCGGTATCTATCCACCCAACAGGGAGAAGTGATGTCGGGACACTCTAAGTGGGCGACCACCAAGCACAAGAAGGCCGCTATTGACGCCAAGCGCGGCAAGCTCTTCGCGCGCCTCATCAAGAACATTGAGGTTGCAGCTCGCACGGGCGGCGGCGACCCCGCCGGCAACCCGACCCTGTACGACGCCATCCAGAAGGCGAAGAAGAACTCGGTTCCCGCCGACAACATCGACCGCGCCGTCAAGCGTGGCTCCGGTGCCGAGGCGGGTGGCGCCAACTACGAGACCATCATGTACGAGGGCTACGGCCCGGGCGGCGTTGCCTTCCTGGTGGAGTGTCTGACGGATAACCGCAACCGCGCCGCCTCCGACGTTCGCCTGGGCTTCACCCGCCACGGTGGCTCGCTGGCCGACCCCGGTTCGGTGGCCTACCTGTTCTCGCGCCGTGGCATCGTCGAGGTGCCCGCCGCCGACGGTGTGGACGAGGAATCCATCATGATGGCCGTCCTGGACGCAGGCGCCGAAGAGGTCGAGGACGCCGGTGAGCTCTTCATCGTCGAGTCCGACCCCAAGGACGTCGTCGCCGTGCGTACCGCTCTGCAGGACGCTGGCATCGACTACGACTCCGCCGAAGTCCAGTTCGTCGCCTCCACCGAGGTCGAGCTCGACCTCGAGGGCGCCCTCAAGGTCAACAAGCTCATCGACGCCCTCGAGGACTCCGATGACGTGCAGAACATCTACACGAACATGTCCCTGTCGGACGAGGTTCGTGCCCAGCTGGAAGAGCAGGAGTGAACATGAGCGATTCGACCGCTAAGCGCGAGGTCGGCACCCCGCAGGTCAAGCGCGGCATGGCCCAGATGCTCAAGGGTGGCGTCATCATGGACGTCGTCACCCCCGAGCAGGCGAAGATCGCCGAAGACGCGGGCGCCGTGGCCGTCATGGCCCTCGAGCGCGTCCCCGCCGACATTCGCGCCCAGGGTGGCGTGGCCCGCATGTCCGACCCCGACCTGATCGAAGGCATCATCGAGGCCGTGTCGATCCCCGTGATGGCCAAGGCCCGCATCGGCCACTTCGTTGAGGCGCAGGTTCTGCAGTCCCTCGGCGTCGACTACATCGACGAGTCCGAGGTCCTGACCCCCGCCGACTACACCCACCACATCGACAAGTGGAACTTCACCGTTCCCTTCGTCTGCGGTGCGACCAACCTCGGTGAGGCGCTGCGCCGCATCAACGAGGGTGCGGCCATGATCCGCTCCAAGGGCGAGGCCGGCACCGGCGACGTCTCCAACGCGACCACGCACATGCGTAAGATCCGCGACGAGATCCGCCACCTGACCTCCCTGCCCGAGGATGAGCTCTACGTTGCGGCCAAGGAACTCCAGGCCCCCTACGAGCTCGTCGCCGAGGTTGCCCGCGAGGGTCGCCTCCCCGTCGTGCTCTTCACGGCCGGCGGCATCGCCACCCCCGCCGACGCTGCCATGATGATGCAGCTGGGCGCCGAGGGTGTCTTCGTTGGTTCGGGAATCTTCAAGTCCGGCGACCCCGCCAAGCGCGCGGCCGCCATCGTCAAGGCCACGACCTTCTACGACGATCCGTCCGTCATCGCCGAGGTCTCCCGTGGTCTCGGCGAGGCCATGGTCGGCATTAACGTCGACGACCTGCCGGTCGATCACCGCCTCGCGGAGCGCGGATGGTGACCATCGGCGTTCTCGCCCTGCAGGGCGACGTCGCAGAGCACGTGCGGGCGCTGGAAAACTCCGGCGCCCGCGCGCTGCTTGTGCGCAGGGTTTCTGAGCTCGACCAGGTCGACGGCCTGGTCATCCCGGGCGGCGAGTCGACCACCATGTCGAACCTGCTGCTCTCCTTCGGACTGTTTGACACGCTCAACGACCGCATCGCATCCGGCCTGCCGGTCTACGGCACGTGCGCGGGCATGATCATGCTCGCCTCGTCGATCCTGGATGGACGTGAGGACCAGCGCTCTTTCGGTGCGCTCGACATGGTGGTGCGCCGTAACGCCTTTGGTCGTCAGGTCGACTCCTACGAGGAGGACCTGGACGTCGAGGGCGTTGAGGGTGGCCCCTTCCACGCAGTGTTCATCCGCGCCCCGTGGGTTGAGTCCGTGGGCGAGGGCGTTGAGGTGATCGCACGCGCCGGCAACAGCGCCGACGGCCCGATCGTCGGCGTGCGCCGCGGCAACGTCATGGCGACATCCTTCCACCCCGAGGTGGGTGGAGATGATCGGATCCACGCGATGTTCGTCGATATGGTGGCGCGCGCCTGATGCGCGTCATGGGCATCGACCCGGGCCTGACGCGCTGCGGCCTCGGCGTCGTCGACGTCGATGCGTCGCGGCGCGCCTCGCTCGTGTACGTTGGTGTCGCCCGCACCGACAAGGACCTGGCGACGCACTTCCGGCTGCGCACGATCGCGGACGCGATCGATAGCGTCATCGAACGCTACGAGCCCGAGGTCGTCGCCATCGAACGCGTCTTCGCGCAGGACAACCTGCAGTCGGTGACCACCACGATGCAGGTCATGGGCGCGGCGATGACGTGCGTCGGTCGTGCCGGCCTGCCGATGGCCGTCCATACGCCCTCCGAGGTGAAGTCCGCCGTCTCCGGCAATGGCAACGCGGATAAGGCTCAGGTGCAGGCGATGGTTGCGCGCATCCTCGGCCTCGCCAAGGCTCCCAAGCCAGCGGACGCTGCGGACGCTCTGGCTATTGCGATTACGCATGCGTGGCGGGGGACTGGCTTGCTCGGTGCTCCTGAGGACTCGTCGGTCGCAGTGTCGATCTCGGGTCGCCTAACCGCGCGCGGATCCATGACGCCCGCCCAAAAGGCGTGGGCCGAGGCCCAGGCCGCGCAACGCCGAACGGGTGCCGTCGATCCGAGGCGCAGGCGCGGCTAGAATCGTACATATGTTCGCCCGCGTGTGCGGGTGACCCGGGAACGAAAGGAACGCAGTGATCTCCATTCTGCGCGGCACAGTCGCGAGCGTCGGCCTCGACCACATCGACATCGTGGTGGGAGGCATCGGCTTCCGCGTGCACGTGACGCCCGCCTTCGCGCAGGGTGCCTCGCGTGATCAGGAGATGACTGTGTTCACGTCGATGATCGTGCGCGAAGACTCGATGACGCTCTACGGCTTCGGGTCTGCGGATGAACGCGACGTGTTCACGAAGCTCCTATCTGTCTCGGGTATCGGCCCGAAGATTGCGCTGGCAGCCCTGGCGGTCCTGCGCCCCGATGACCTGCGCCGCGCGGTGCGCGACCAGGACCTCGCGGCACTCCAGCGGATCCCCGGCGTGGGCAAGAAGTCGGCGCAGCGCATGGCCCTCGAAATCGGAGACAAGCTCGGTACCCCGGCAGCACTGCCGAGCGGCGAAACCGCCGCCGCTCCCGCGCCCACCGAGGACGCCGTGGCCTCCGAAGTCAGCGCCGCACTGGTCGGTTTGGGCTGGTCCGAGGCTCAGGCTGCCAAGGCCATCGAGAAGCTGGCGGGCAGTGGGCTTGGCGCCTCCGACATGCTGCGTGCTGCCCTCGTGACGCTGGGAGGCGGACGTGGCTGATCAGATGGATTCCGGTTTCGACGTCGATGCGATGCGCATCGTCGCCCCCGATGCCGGGGAGCTCGAGCGTGCCGCAGAGGCCGCACTGCGCCCGAAGAAGCTCTCTGAGTTCGTCGGCCAGCGCGTCGTGCGAGGCCAGCTGCAGCTCGTGCTCGATGCCGCGCGCATGCGTTCGGCCAGCCCCGATCATGTTCTCCTCGCAGGCCCTCCCGGACTTGGTAAGACGACGCTTGCGATGATCATCGGGGCCGAGATGGGAACGTCGCTGCGCCTGACGTCTGGCCCCGCGATCCAGCACGCTGGCGACCTCGCCGCGATTCTGTCGGGCCTTCAAGAGGGCGACATCCTCTTCATCGACGAGATCCACCGACTCGCGCGCACCGCCGAGGAAATGCTGTACCTGGCGATGGAAGACTTCCGCGTTGATGTCGTTGTGGGAAAGGGCCCCGGCGCGACGTCGATCCCGCTGACACTCCCGCCCTTCACCGTCGTCGGAGCGACGACGCGATCCGGCCTGCTTCCCGCACCGCTGCGTGACCGCTTCGGTTTCACGGCTCATCTTGAGTTCTATGAGACCGATGAACTGCAGTCCGTTGTCACCCGTTCTGCTTCGCTGCTCGGATCGCCCATCGACGCGCAGGCCGCCCACGAGATTGCCTCGCGCTCGCGCGGTACGCCGCGTATCGCGAACCGCCTCCTGCGCCGCGTCGTCGACTACGCCCAGGTTCACGGAGACGGACAGTTGACACTCGATGCGGCCCGCGGAGCCCTCGAGCTCTTCGAGGTCGACCCCTCCGGCCTCGACCGCCTCGACCGTGCGGTCCTCGAGGCCATCTGCCGTCGTTTCGCGGGTGGCCCGGTGGGCCTGACGACCCTGTCTGTCACAATCGGCGAGGAAGCGGAGACCGTCGAAACAGTCGCGGAGCCCTATCTCGTCCGCGAAGGCTTCCTCGTGCGTACCAACCGCGGACGCATGGCAACCCCCAAGGCATGGGCCCACCTCGGGCTGACCCCGCCGTCGCCCGACGGAGCGCTCTTCGACTAGGGGAGTGGGCCTCGTTGCCATCCTGGCTGGCCACGGGCATGCGCGGCACTGTCAAAGAAGGGCCGACGGTGCCTTGCGCCGCGCCACACCTTGATCACTTAGGCTAAAACCCTCCCCGGGCATTAGACTGGCAAGGTGCGCTCGAAGCGCCCGACCGTCATCGAAAGTGAATCAGCCTTTATGAACAACGTAACCCTCGTGATCCTGATCGTCGCCATGGTCGCTTTTATGTGGTGGAGCTCGACCTCCCGCAAGAAGCAGATGGCGAAGATGGAGCAGGAAAAGCGTGACCAGCTCGCTGCCGTCAAGCCCGGAGAATGGGTCCGTACCCGCGTTGGATTCTGGGGTCGCTTTGTTGACCTCGACGGCGACATCGTCGTCCTGGAGACCACCGATGGGCACGAGATGTATTGGGAGCGAGAAATGATCGCGGAAATCGGTGGTCAGCCGCCTCTCGCTGATGCGGAGCAGGTGAACGCATCCGAGTTCGCTGGGGTCGACGAGACGACGGACGAGGACGAGAAGGTCCTTGGACTCGACGAGCCGACCGACGGTGAGGTCTTCAACAACAACGCCGACGAGCAGCAGAAGTAAGTCAAGGCTGAACGGAAAGTAGAACCGTGGCATCACACAAGCGACGCCCCGTGCGCGCGCTCGTGACCCTGACCGTCGCCATCGTGGCGGCGTGCGCGGCACTTGCGATCGGGCACTTCATGAAGGGCGTGTCCCCGTATCCCGACCTGGCCCTTGACCTGAAGGGCGGCACTCAGCTCATCCTGACGCCGACCGTGACGGGCGATGGACAGCGTGAGATCACCGAAGAGGACATCACCCAGGCGATCTCGATTATCCGCAACCGAATCGACGCCTCCGGCGTGTCCGAGTCTGAGATCTCCTCGATGGGCAGCTCGAACATCATGGTGTCGATCCCCGGCACACCCTCTCAGGAGCAGCTGGATCTTATTCGTTCGTCCTCGCAGATGAACTTCCGCCCCGTCCTGCGTATCGGCGCAGCTCAGGGCGTCATCCAGAACCAGCAGCCCGCCCAGACGGATACGGCGCAGTCGGGGGCCCAGTCCGGTGCCCAGTCGGGCGAGCAGTCGGGCGCTGCGACCACCGAGGCGGCCCAGTCGGGTGCAACGACCACCGAGGCAGCCCAGTCGGGCGTTCAGTCCACCGCACTGGATGAGGCGACCGCGAAGGGTATCGCTGACGCGAATCAGGACGGCGTCCTGTCCGACACTCCCGCAACCACGCCCGAGAACGCTTCGGATCTCGCGTGGATCACCGAGCAGGTTGTCTACGATTTCCTGACGCTCGACTGCTCGGCTGCCGCCGACGTCAAGCACGTTGAGGGTTCCTCCGACAAGCCCTACGCCGCATGTGACGAGTCCGGTCAGATCAAGTACATCCTCGGTCCCGTGGCCGTGCCCGGTTCGGATCTGAAGACCGCAACCGCCGGTCTCGCACGCAACAACAACGGTCAGACGACCGGCCAGTGGGCCGTGTCCCTGCAGTTCAACGACGCGGGTACGGAGAAGTTCAAGGACACCTCCACGATCCTCTACGGCTACCACACCTCGGATCCCCAGGGTTCGTCTTTCTACCAGGGTCGCCCCGACCGTAACTCCTTCGCGGTCGTCCTCGACGGCACGGTTATCACCGCGCCGTCGATGAACGCGATCATCCCCAACGGCCAGGCTGAGATCACCGGTAACTTCACCGCTCAGTCGGCGTCCGCGCTGGCCAACCAGCTCAGCTTCGGTTCGCTGCCGCTGAACTTCGAGGTCGAGTCCGAGCAGCAGATTTCCGCGACGATCGGTACCGATCACCTGACGGTCGGCCTGTGGGCCGCACTGATCGGCTTCCTGCTCGTCATCGTCTACCTCATCTGGCAGTACCGTGGTCTGGCGATTATCTCGGCGGGCTCGCTCGTCGTCGCCTCGATCATCACCTACCTGGTGATCGCGCTCCTGTCGTGGTGGATGGGCTACCGCCTCTCGCTGGCGGGTGTTGCCGGTCTGATCATGGCCATCGGCGTCACGACAGACTCCTTCATCGTGTACTTCGAGCGTGTGCGCGACGAAGTGCGCGATGGCCGTCCCCTGCAGGCTGCCGTGGAAGAGGGCTGGGACCGCGCCAAGCGCACGATTCTGGTCTCCGATGCCGTCAACCTGGTGGCCGCCGTGGTTCTCTACCTGCTCGCCGTCGGTGGCGTTCAGGGCTTCGCCTTCACCCTCGGTGTCACGACCGTCATCGACATCGCGGTGATCTTCCTGTTCACGCACCCGATGATGGAGCTGCTCATCCGCACCCGCTTCTTCGGTGAAGGCCACAAGCTGTCCGGCCTCGATCCCGAGCACCTGGGTGCGAAGAACTCCCTCGTGTACGCGGGCCGCGGCCGCGTGGTCGTGCGTGGCGAATCCGCGTCCAAGGACAAGAATGACGAGGCCGGAGACGGTCTGTCGATCGCCGAACGTCGTCGCGCTGCACGCCTGGCCGCCCAGAAGGCGGAGGAAGAGGCCTCGTCGGCTGAGTCGACGGATGACGTGACGGTTGCTACCGAGGAAGAGGAGAACTGACATGATGAGTTTTGCTCAGTGGGGTAACGCCCTGTACTCGGGCGACAAGTCCTACGCCGTCGTCCCCAAGCGCAAGATCTTTGTCGGCCTCGCGGCTGGTGTCCTCGTCCTCGGCTTTGCGCTCGTCGCAATCCTGGGTCTCAATCGTTCGATTGAGTTCACGGGCGGTTCGCAGTTCGACGTCGCTCACGTGAGCGACCAGAGCGAGTCCTTCGCGTCGCGCGCTGTCGCCTCGACTGGCCTCGTTGAGGGCGCCCCCAAGGTCACGCGCGTGGGTTCTGACTCCGTGCGTATCCAGACCACGTCCCTCGACTCTGCGCAGACCGCGCAGATGCGTGACGCGCTGGCGAGCGCCTACGGTGTCGAGGCCACCGAGGTTCAGTCCTCGTCGATTGGCCCCTCCTGGGGTTCGTCGGTTACCACGAAGGCCGCGCAGTCGCTCGTTATCTTCATGGCGCTCGTCGCGCTGCTGATGACCGTGTACTTCCGTTCGTGGCGCATGGCTGCCTCGGCGCTCCTCGCCCTTCTGCACGACATCGCCGTCACTGTCGGTGTATTCGCAATTTTGCAGGTCGAGGTCTCTCCTGCGACCGTCATCGGCTTCCTGACGATTCTGGGTTACTCGCTCTATGACACCGTCGTCGTCTTCGACAAGGTGCGCGAGCTGACCTCGGACGTCTACGAGCAGAAGCACTACACCTTCGCTGAGTACGTGAACCTCGCGGTCAACCAGACGATGGTTCGTTCGATCAACACCTCGGTTGTGGCGCTTCTCCCCGTCGGTGCGATCCTGATCATCGGTTCTGTGGCCCTGGGGCCGGGTACCCTGGTGGATATCTCGCTGGCCCTGTTCGTCGGTATGATCGCCGGTACCTACTCGTCGATCTTCATCGCCTCCCCGCTGCTGGTCACCTTCCAGGAGCTGTCGAACAAGACCCGCGAGCACAACGCGGCGGTCGAGCACGAGCGCGAGCACCGCAACGCCGCCGGCGAGGCTTCCACTCCGAAGTCCGTCAAGGTGGCTCCGATCAAGCCCGGACAGCGTCTGGGTAATGAGAACCAGCCCCACAGGAAGAAGAATCATCGATGATCGGTGAGCTTGGCGACCGCGTCGCCACTCTGGTTCAGCAAAACATGCTGGAGATTCCGGACTTTCCGGAGCCCGGCGTCCTGTTTCGTGACATCACTGAGCTGTTTGCCAACGGCCCGGCGTTCAAGGAACTGGTTGAGCTGATCGGCGCTCGTTACGCGGGTCGAATCGATGCCGTCGCAGGTCTCGAGTCTCGCGGTTTCATTCTCGGTGCGCCCGTCGCTGCTGAGCTTGGCCTCGGCATGCTGACGATCCGCAAGGCTGGCAAGCTGCCCGGCCACGTGATCGGCGTCGACTACGAACTTGAGTACGGCACCGCACGCATGGAAATACACCCCGAGTCGGTCCACGAGGGGCAGCGCGTCCTCATCATCGACGACGTGCTCGCAACGGGCGGGACCGCGAACGCGGCGGTGAAGCTGCTACGCCAGTGCGGCGCGTCCGTCGAGGCCGTGGCCGTTCTGCTGGAACTCGATGCGCTGGGCGGTCGCTCGGTGCTCTCGGATGTGACGGTGGAGAGCGCGCTTCACCTCTGAGTGGTGCTTCTTGACAACGAGCGGGGCCGGGGATCGTCATGATCCCCGGCCCCGCACGTTCCTCGCTATCATGGGGCCATGAGCAGCGACGACATGACATCAGGTTCTGCGCTTCCCGCGGCGGGTTCCCGGGTGCGCTCCGGCCTCGTGTGGTTCGGCTCGCGTGGGCGGGCCACGATCCCCGAGATTGAGCCGCTTGTGCGTGCGCTGCGTGCGAACCACCCGAAGGCGGATATCAGCGTCGTCGAGCGCGCATATCGCACCGCTGAGGAACATCACCGCGGGCAAATGCGCAAGTCCGGTGAACCGTATATCACCCATCCGGTGGCCGTCGCGACGATCCTGGCCGAGATGGGCATGACGACCCCGACGCTCGTCGCCGCGCTGCTGCACGACACCGTCGAGGATACGGATTACACGCTCGAGCAGCTCGCCGCCGAGTACGGTGAGGCAATCGCCAACCTCGTTGACGGTGTCACCAAGTTGGACAAGGTGCACTACGGTGCCGCCGCCCAATCTGAAACGCTGCGCAAGATGCTCGTCGCGATGAGCCGCGATATCCGCGTCCTGCTCATCAAACTGGGCGACCGCCTGCACAACGCCCGCACGTGGCGTTTCGTGCCTGCCAAGTCGGCCGCGAAGAAGGCCCAGGAGACGCTTGAGATTTACGCGCCGCTGGCCCACCGCCTCGGCATGAACATGGTCAAGTGGGAGCTTGAGGAGCTCTCGTTCAAGACGCTGTACCCGGAGATTTACGAGGAGATCGACCGCCTCGTCACGGAGCGCGCCCCTCAGCGCGAGGAATATCTGCGCGACGTTATTGGTCAAATCGAGGAGGATCTGCGTCGCTCGGGGACGAAGGGAACGGTGAGCGGGCGTCCGAAGAGTCACTACTCGATCTACCAGAAGATGATCGTGCGCGGCAAAGCGTTCGACGAGGTGTTCGACCTGGTCGCCGTGCGCGTCCTCGTGGAGTCGATCAAGGACTGCTACGGCGTCCTGGGCTCGCTGCATGGGCGTTGGAATCCGATTCCGGGTCGCTTCAAAGACTACATCGCGATGCCGAAGTTTAACCTGTACCAGTCGCTGCACACGACGGTCATCGGTCCCGGCGGTAAGCCTGTGGAGATCCAGATCCGTACCTTCGACATGCACGAGCGCGCCGAGCATGGCGTGGCGGCGCACTGGAAGTACAAGCAGAACCCTAACGCTTCGAGTGGCGATGCGGATCGCATGAGCTCGGATGAGCAGGCGAATTGGCTGCGCGCCCTCGTCGAAATGGAACGAGAGACGGGCGATCCCGAAGAGTTCCTGGATTCGCTGCGCTACGAGATCGCCGGCGATGAGGTCTATGTGTTTACGCCCAAGGGGCAGGTTATCGTGCTGCCGGCACGCTCGACACCCGTTGACTTCGCCTACGCAGTCCACACGGAGGTCGGACACCGTACCGTTGGTGCGAAGGTGAATGGGCGTCTCGTCTCCCTCGATACGCGCCTGGAATCGGGCGAGACGGTCGAGGTCGTCACGTCGAAGTCGGATAAGTCAGGCCCGTCTCGCGACTGGCTCGCCTTCGTGGCTTCCCCGCGTGCGCGTTCCAAGATCAAGGCGTGGTTCTCCAAGGAACGTCGTGAGGAAGCCATTGAGGCGGGTAAGGAAGCGCTCGCTCGTACGATGCGCAAGCAGAATCTGCCTCTGCAGCGCCTCATGAACCACGAGTCGATCCTGTCGGTGGCGACGTCGTTTGGGTACCCGGATGTGTCCGGCCTGTACGCAGCCGTTGGCGAGGGACATATCTCTGCGCAGAACGTCGTGACCCGACTCGTCGACAACCTGGGTGGGGGAGACGGCACCGAGGAGACGCTGTCCGAGGGCGTCACACCCGGCTCGCAGAAGCCTCGCTCGGAGGCCACCGGCGATGCTGCGATTACGGTTGCGGGTCTGAGCCCGAACGAGATCTGGGTGAAGCTCGCCAAGTGCTGTACTCCTGTTCCCGGTGACGATATTGTCGGTTTCATCACGCGAGGCCAGGGAGTCTCCGTGCATCGCAGCTCGTGCGCGAACGCGGTGCGCCTCGGGCAGCTGCAGCCCGAGCGTTTCGTCGATGTCTCGTGGAATGAGAAGGGCCTGGGTGCTCCTTTCCGCGTGCAGATCGAGGTCAGAGCTCTCGACCGCGGCGGACTGCTGTCCGACCTGACGCGTGTCCTGTCCGACTACCGCGTCAACATCCTCGCCGCCGCCCTGAAGACCGACGGGGATCAGGTAGCCTCGGGCAATTTCTCCTTTGAGCTGGCTGACCTCGGTCACCTCAACGCGGTTTTGTCGGCCCTGCGTCGGGTCGACGGCGTCTTCGAGGCGGTGCGCATCGGTGCCGACTCGTAGACGAGGTCGGGGTTGACTGCGCCGATCAGCGGGAAAAGCGTGTTACATCCGTCCCCTTTTGTGGGATGAGCTTTCCCCTCCTCGTTAGATGTGACACACTAGCTGTGTGTGTCACATCGGCACGCACCCGCGCCGGGCGTAAGCCCTCGTCTCAGAAGGAATATCGTGACCACGACGCCGATTCCGAATAACGAAAACGCTCCCGAAGCTGCCACCTCGACGACTGAGGAGGTCGTTGCTCAGGCAACGATCGCAGCATCCGAGGTTCCGGAGCACCCCTTCGCCCGTATCGGCGAGGACGGGACTGTCTATGTCAAGGATGGAGACGAGGAGCGCGTCATCGGCGGCTTCCCCGAGGGTATTCCCGCTTCTCCGTACGCTCTCTACGAGCGTCGTTACGCCGATCTTGAGGCGACAATCAAGCTGTTTGAGGATCGCCTGGCGACCCTGAGCCCGCGCGACATCGATCAGACTCTCGCGACGCTGCGCGAGCAGGTTGCCTCGCCGAACGTGATTGGCGACATCCCAGCACTGCGCGAGCGTGTCGCGGCCGTCGAAAAGGCCGCCGAGGAGCGCAAGGAAATCGCCCGCGAGGAGCGCAAGGCCGCGAAGGCTGCCGCTCTCGCCGAGCGTACGTCCGTCGTTGAGCGTGCCGAGCAGATCGTTGCGCAGGATCCCGCGAAGACCCACTGGAAGCAGTCCGGCCAGACGCTGCGTGATCTGCTCGAGGAATGGAAGAATCTCCAGCGTCGCGGCCCGCGCCTGGAGAAGGCCGTGGAAGACGAGCTGTGGAAGCGCTTCTCGTCCGCTCGTACCCAGTTTGATCGTCACCGCCGCCAGTTCTTCTCGCAGCTTGATCAGGCTCAGTCCGAGGCCAAGCGCGTGAAGGAAGCCCTGATCGCCGAGGCTGAAGCTCTGTCCTCGTCCGAGGATTGGTCGCGTACCTCCGGCGCATACCGTGAGCTCATGAACCGCTGGAAGGCTGCCCCTCGTGCCTCCCGCAAGGAAGACGACGCGCTGTGGGCGCGCTTCCGTGCCGCCCAGCAGGTGTTCTTCGATGCCCGCCGCGCCAAGGATGAGGCCACCGACGCGGAATACCGTGAGAACCTCGTGGCTAAGGAAGCCATCCTTGCGGACGCTGAGGCGATCCTGCCGGTCACCGATATCGACCGCGCCAAGGCTCAGCTGCGCCAGATTCAGGACCGCTGGGAAGAGGTTGGCCGTGTGCCTTCCTCCGACCTGCACCGCATCGAGGGCCGCCTGCGTGCCGTCGAGGCTGCGGTCCGCGAAGCGGAAGAGAAGGAATGGCGTCGCACCAACCCGGAGACCCGCGCCCGCGCGGCCGGTATGGTTGGCCAGCTTGAGGAACAGATTGCTCAGCTCGAGCGTTCCCTCGCCGAGGCCGAGTCCAAGGGTGACGACAAGGCCGCCAGGAACGTGCGCGAGGCCCTCGAGACCAAGCGCGCCTGGCTTGCGCAGATCTCCTCGTCCATGGAGTGACATGCGTCTTCACGTGATTCCGTCGCCTTTCTACGCGGCGAATGGGCTTGTGCTCGTCCCTGCCGGGGCGGGCACAGCCCTTGTTGTCGATCCTTCCGCCGGCATCCAACACTTGATCCGCGAGGTTCTCGATCTCGAGGGTGTGAGCGTCGGTGCTGTTCTGCTCACTCATGGGCACCCCGATCATGTGTGGGATGCCGCCGAGGTCTCCACGTGGGGCCCCGATGGCACCACCGTTCCGGTGTACGTGCCCGGCCCCGACATGTACCGCATGGATGACCCGGCCTCGTTCCTTCCGATGCCGCTGCCGGACTTCGTCGGCGAGTGGGTGAAGCCCGCTGACCTGCGCGAGGCGCCCACCGATTCCTTCGAGGTGACCCCGGGTGTGTGGCTGCGCATGGTCCCGGCCCCCGGACACACGGAGGGTTCCGCGGTCTTCCTGGGCGAGAGCCCTCTGGATATCCGCGTGAACAACCAATCCTTCTACTCCTCGAGCGAGCCCGTGCCGTGGGCGATGAGCGCGGACGTCCTCTTCAAGGACAGCGTCGGGCGCACCGACCTGCCCGGTGGTGATGAAACGCAAATGCGTCACTCCCTGCGCACAATTTCCAACGCCCTTGACCCACGAACGGTCCTCGTTCCCGGTCACGGTCCGGCCACGACGCTCGCTGATGAGATAACCTCGAACCAGTATCTGATCCGCGCACGTCGTGTCGGCTGACGCCCGACATTCCTCACAGAAAGAACGCTTTATGGCTCGCACGTCCCTGTCCGGTTTCCCCGAATGGCTCCCCGAGGGGCGCATCATCGAGATGCACGTCCTTGACGAGCTGCGGCGCGTGTTCGAATTGCATGGCTTCGCGGGCATCGAAACCCGAGCGGTCGAAACACTGGAACAGCTCGAGGCTAAGGGCGAGACGTCGAAGGAGATCTACGTGCTGGATCGCCTGCAGGCTCTCAAGGCTGCGGCGTCGGGTGCTCGCGCTCCCAAGGACAAGGGCATGGGCCTGCACTTTGACCTGACGGTGCCTTTCGCGCGCTACGTCGTTGAGAACGCCAACGAGCTGGACTTTCCGTTCAAGCGCTACCAGATCCAGAAGGTCTGGCGCGGTGAGCGCCCCCAGGATGGTCGCTTCCGCGAGTTCACGCAGGCGGATATCGATGTTGTGGGTAACGGTGAGCTGCCGTTCCACTTCGAGGTCGACCTGCCGCTGGTCATGGCCGAGGCCCTCAACAACCTACCGATCCCACCCGTGCGCGTGCTCGTCAACAATCGCAAGGTTGTCCAGGGCGTGTGCGAGTCGCTGGGCGTCACCGACGTTGAGGCGGCGCTGCGCGGCCTCGACAAGATTGACAAGATCGGTGCGGAGGGTGTGGCTGCCGAGCTCGCCCAGTCCGGCATCGATGGCGATCAGGCCGCTGTCCTGTTGCAGATGGCGCAGATCCGCACGTCCGATTCGGCTGAGATCCGCGATCGCCTGGCCGACCTCGGCGTGAGCGGTGAGCTGCTCGAGGAGGGGCTGCGTGAGCTGACCGAGCTGCTCGACACCGCGAACAAGCGGATGCCGGGTGCCGTCGTCGCCGATCTGAAGATCGCGCGCGGCCTCGACTACTACACGGGCAGCGTCTATGAGTCGGAGATCGAAGGCCACGAGGATCTCGGTTCGATCTGCTCGGGCGGTCGCTACGATTCGCTCGCAAAGGACGGTAAGCGCACCTACCCGGGTGTGGGCCTGTCGATCGGCGTCTCGCGTCTCGTGTCCCGCATGATTTCCGCGCCGATGGTTACGGCGTCTCGCAAGGTGCCCACTGCGGTCGTCGTCGCGGTCATCACCGAGGATCAGCGTGAGCGTTCCGAGGCGATTGCTGCGGCGCTGCGCGCGCGTGGCATTTCTACGGATGTGGCACCGAGTGCTGCCAAGTTCGGTAAGCAGATCAAGTTCGCTGACAAGCGCGGTATTCCCTTCGTGTGGTTCCCCGGAGATGAGGGTGCCGCGGACACTGTCAAGGACATTCGCAGCGGTGAGCAGGTGGAGGCAGATCCTGCGACCTGGACGATTCCTGCGGCTGATGCTGTGCCCTCGATTGAGAAGGTGACGGACTGAGTGCCGCTGACGTCGGTTGAGGCGGCTCGCGCGCTGGCGGGAGCCCTCGAGCAGTCCCTGGAGGCGATGCCTCAGGGAAGCGATCGTGATGCGCAACGTGCGCTCCGTCGTCTGCAAGATGTGGTTCTCCCGCGGCTTGAGGACGCTGACGCGCCGCTGCTGGTCGTCGTTGGTGGTTCGACGGGGTCGGGTAAATCGACGCTCGTGAACTCACTGCTGGGGCGCAACGTCAGTCGCGCCGGTGCGGTGCGTCCGACGACGCGTCGCCCTGTCCTCGTGTGCTCACCGGAGTCTCGGGCGTGGTTCATGTCCGATCGGGTGCTGCCTCGTCTTGCCAAGCATGCCGGTGACGGGGGAGAAAGCCTCGACGCCATCACTATTGCTGTCGATGACACGCTGTGGTCGGGTCTCGGCATCCTGGACGCCCCCGACATTGATTCGGTGGAGGACGGCAACCGTCGTCTCGCTGCGGAACTTCTCGATGGTGCGGACCTGTGGGTGTTCGTGACGAGTGCAGCGCGCTATGCCGATGCCGTCGCATGGAAGCACCTCGAGGATGCTGCAAGCCGCGGCCTGCGTGTCGCAATCGTGCTGAACCGTGTGCCCGCGGGCGCAGCCGACGAAATTCGCGCCGACCTTGGAGCGCTCGCGCAGCGCCGAGGCCTGGGAGATGTTCCGATCATGACGATCGACGAGCAGCCGCTGACGGATGGTCGTTTGCCGGTCAACGTGGTGGCCCCCATTGGCTCTTTCTTGGAAACAATTGGTCGGGATGCCGCGGAGCGGGCTGCGATTGTTCGCCGTTCTCTAGCCGGGGCTGTGTCTGCGTCTTTGGCGGAGTCCCTCAGTGCTCTCGACGGAGCTCGTGAGCACAATCGCGCATTCGAGCAGGCAATCGAAAGGATCGAGCAGGCTGTCGCGTCGTGCGCGCGTGAGGTCGCCTCCTCGTCGAGCGACGACGTCTTGCGTGGGGAAGTGAGCGCCCGTATCGCCGAGGTGCTCGGTTCGTGGGATATGACGCGTACGATCTCTCGTTTTATGTCGGGGCTGGGCGCTCGCGTCATGGGTGCTCTGCGCGGCGAGGCTGCCCCGGACATCCAGGTGCAGCGGGATCTGACGGGAGGCTTGGCGGCTCGTCTGGCCGATCAGTATCACCAGGCGTGGAGCGATGCTTTGGGCGCCGCTCGTCCGGTTCTTGGCGCTGATCAGCTGCCCGATCCTCTCCTTGATGCGGACGAGTCCTCGGAGCGTGCGCGCCGCACCGCTCAGGAGTGGACTGCCGAGGTCACTGAGATCATTCGTGCCCAGGCCGAGTCCTCGCACGTCAGCGGTCGTCTTCTCGCCGGTGGTATCAACGTTGTGACGGTCTCTCTGATGGTCAGCGTGTTTGCGATGACAGGCGGGCTGACGGGTCTCGAAGTCGGCGTTGCGGGAGCATCAGCAGCACTGTCGCAGACTGTTCTGGAGTCCTTCTTCGGCGAGCGCACCGTTCGTTCTCTCGCGCAGCAGGCGCGCGACGCGTTGGAAAGGCTCGCGGTGTCGTCCGTGACCGATGTCGTCGCACCCGTGTTGGCTCTGTTGGACCGCTCCGATGCAGGCGCACGCCTGGATGCGCTCGAGCAGGCGTTGGCGAACGCTCGGGAGGTCCTCGCATGAGGCGCGCGAAGGGCACGGTCGCGTCGGCAGCCGCAGAGCTCGACCAAATCTGCACGCTGGCGGCCCCCGACATCGATGAGGCGACGCTGTCCCGGATTCGTCAGCTGATCGACATTACCTCCGAGCGTAGTGAGATTGATCCGACGTGGTGCGTGATCGGAATGCTCGGTGGGACGGGTGCTGGCAAGTCCTCGCTGGTGAACGCGCTGAGCGGGGCCGAGGTGGTTGCTGCTGGCGTTCGTCGTCCGACGACGAGCGAGGCCTGCGCTGTCCTTCCCGCGGGGCGTGCACCCCGTGAACTCCTCGGCTGGATGGGAGTTGCGCGGCGGGTGGAAGCGCTGACTGCATTGCCCGGTGACACTGTCGTTATCGACCTTCCTGATATTGATTCCATTGAGGCAAGCCACGCTGAGATTGCCGATCGCCTCGCGTCCCGTGTCGACGCTCTCGTGGTGGTCGTCAACCCGCAGAAATACGCGGACGCTCGGCTGCATGACGAGTGGCTGGCGCGTCTTCGCTCCTCCCATGCGTCGGTGACTGTTGTCCTGACGCACATCGACACTGTCGCTGCGGCTGAGCGGGATTCGATTGAGCGGGACCTGCGTCGTCTCCTGTCTGAGCGTGGAATGGCCACTGCGACGGTGCTCGCGGTGTCTTCGACGACCGGCGAAGGAATATCCGCGCTCGTCAAACATCTTGGTACAGAGGCGGAACGCGTGTCGCGGCAGGCCTTGAGGGCTCGTCAAGCCCTGCATGAGGCGGCGGTGTTGATCCGTGACGCGGTCGGGCTGGAAGGCACCGTCCGCGGGATCGAAACGGATGGTATGGCGTCCAATCTGTGCGCCGCTGCGGCCGACTTGGCGGGTGCGCCCATTATTGGCGAGGCCGTGGCAGGTTCCACGATGCGCACGGGGCGGCGGGCGGGTGGCTGGCTCCCGCTGCGATGGATCGCGCGGATGGGCGTGGACCCGTTGCGTCGCCTTCATCTGGACGACGAGTCTCGCTCCGAGGGCGCGACGACGCCGACGCTACCGACGCGGTCCTCGTCGGACGAGGCTGCTTTCGTCAACGCCGTGCGTCGGGAAGTGGGGGAGCGCTCCCAGGGGCGCCCGTCGGTATGGCGCGGTCGATTGGTGGAGCGTGCCCTCGAAGGCGCACGGGGCGTTCCGGCTGCCGCTCACCGTGAGGTTGCCGGCAACGTGCAGGTGGCTACGGGAGCGCCGTCGATGAGTCGTTTCCTCGGAGGAGTGCAGCTCCTCGCGTGGGTTGTCTGCCTGGTGGGAGCCGCGTGGATCGGCCTCGTTCACCTGGGGCGAGCCGTGCTCATCGACTGGGATGTTCCGGCGATTGGACCGGTTCCCGCTCCGACTGCGCTCGTCGGTGTCTCACTTGTTGTGACCGCCTTGCTGGCCGGGTTGAATCGCTTGGTGTGTCGATGGGCGGCTGGGCGTCGCCGCCGTGCTGTTATGCGCGACCTGCGCGGACTGTGCCGAGATGAAGTCGAGCGGCTGGTCGTGGCACCGGTGCGAGCTGAAGACAATCGACAGGTGACGATCGCGTCATTCATCGCGCGCCTGCGCCTGTGATCGGCGTGATTGTCGTATCGCTGTGACCATGGCGAACAGTGAGTTCGCCGACCACGCGCCCCGCTGCGCCTGTATGGCGAGTAAGCTGAACGTAGCGATGAGGCGCTGCCCCTTGTTATGGTGCCCGCGGGATGCGGGGTTTGTTGTTATGGGTGAGGCCGCGCCGAGGAGCCGTGAAGGCCCGCCCCGATGGTTTTGCTACCCACATGCAACAGGCAAGGAACAACTATGCCCTCTGAGGACTACATGGAAGACGCTCGCGACGAGCGCGATGACATTTGTGACGCAGACGAGGACCTCGACCTCGTCGACGAGACGGACACGGACAGCGACGAATCCGCCGACGAGACCGTCACCTTCGCGAGCCTCGGACTGCCCGAGGAGATTCTCGCGGCAGTGACCGACATGGGATTCCGCGTCCCGACCCCGATTCAGGCCGCTGCCATCCCGCCGCTGCTGGAGCTGCGCGACGTCGTCGGCATCGCCCAGACGGGTACCGGAAAGACCGCTGCCTTCGGCCTGCCGCTGCTGGCAATTGTTGACGCGGACGAGCGCGACGTCCAGGCCCTCGTGCTGGCGCCCACGCGCGAGCTCGCGATGCAGAGTGCCCAGGCGATCGAGGATTTCGCCGCACGTACGGCCCGCCTCGACGTCGTCCCCGTCTACGGTGGCTCGCCCTACGGCCCGCAGATCGGTGCGCTCAAGCGCGGCGCTCAGGTCGTCGTCGGCACCCCGGGTCGCGTCATCGACCTCATCGAGAAGGGTGCCCTCGATCTGTCGAACGTGCGCATGCTGGTCCTCGATGAGGCCGACGAGATGCTGCGTATGGGCTTCGCGGAGGACGTCGAGACGATCGCCTCGAGTGCCCCCGATGATCGACTGACCGCGCTGTTCAGCGCGACGATGCCCGCGGCCATTGAGAAGGTCGCCCGCGAGCACCTGAAGGATCCGGTCAAGGTCGCGGTTTCCACCGAGTCCTCGACGGTCGACACCATCCACCAGACCTACGCGGTGGTGCCCTACAAGCACAAGATCGGTGCGCTGTCCCGCGTGCTGGCTACCCGCGCCCAGCACATCAAGGAAGGCCAGGAAGAGGCTGACGCCGCCATCGTCTTCGTGCGTACCCGCGCCGATGTCGAAGAGGTGTCGCTGGAGCTCTCGGGCCGCGGATTCCGTGCCGCCGGTATTTCCGGTGACGTCGCTCAGACCGAGCGCGAGCGCATGGTCGAGCGCCTCAAGAACGGCTCGCTCGACGTGCTGGTCGCGACCGACGTGGCCGCCCGAGGCCTCGACGTCGAGCGTATCTCCCTCGTCGTCAACTTCGATGTTCCGCGTGAGCCCGAGGCCTACGTGCACCGCATCGGGCGCACCGGCCGCGCGGGCCGCGAGGGTCGCGCGCTGACCTTCTTCACCCCGCGCGAGCACGGCCGTCTGCGCCGCATCGAGAAGCTCACGGGCACCGAGATGGAAGAGGTCGAGATTCCCTCGCCCGCAGCAGTCTCCGAATTCCGCGCCAGCCGCCTGCTCGAGGGCCTGTCCGCTCGTATCGAGCGCGGCCGCCTCGACATGTACAAGCGCCTGCTCGCCGACCTTGGTGATGAGATCTCCGTCGAGGACATCGCCGCCGCCCTCATGGCGACGGCCGTCGGCGACGAAGGCCCCGCCCCGCGCCGCGAGAAGGACCGCCGTGGCAACGGCAAGATCCGCCGTGAGGAACAGCTGGACGAGTCCGGCGAGTTCGTCGGCGCCACCTTCGAGGCCGGTCGCGATAAGGATCGCCCGCTCAAGGGCGGTGCGAATGGTGCCCGTCGCCGAGCGGGCGGCCGCCCGGCACCCGGCTCCGGTACCCGCTACCGCATCGAGGTGGGCAAGAAGGACCGCGTGAAGCCCGGTTCGATCGTTGGCGCCATTGCGGGCGAGGGCGGCATCGACGGCCGCGACATCGGCAACATCGAAATCTACCCGACCTTCTCACTGGTCGACATCACCGCGGACCTGTCCGGCGAGCAGCTGTCCCGTATCTCCAAGGGATACGTGTCGGGCCGACAGCTACGCATCCGTGTGGACGAGGGCCCCGGTGGCCGCTCTCACGGCGACCGCGACGGTTTCGAGCGCCGTGAGCGCCGCGACTTCGACCGAGATAACCGAGGCCGCGGTGGCTACGGTGATCGCGAGGGCCGCTTCGGGGACCGTGATGAGAAGCGTCCGCATCGCTTCGAAAAGGGCGACGGATCCCGTCCGCGCCGCAGCGTTCGCACCGAGCGCTGGGAGAAGGACATCAAGCGCGCCCGCCGCGAACGCGAGGGTGGCCGCGACGGCGGTTGGGACCGCGACGGAGGCCGCGACGGCGGACGCCGCCACTTCGGCAAGCGCCGTTACGACGACTGAGCGCTAGCTGCCTCACCCGTGGCGCGTTCAGATGAGGGACGCAGCCGCGTCACCGCGACCACGGTGAGGATCGCAAGCGCAGCAGCAATCACCCAATAGGGAGCGTAGGCCGCCCCGCCCACCGCGGCGGTGGCGGCCCACGCGCTCATGGCGACGGACACGAGGGCGAGTTCGAGGGCTGGTCCTGCCGAATCTGCGACCTGCAGCCACGAGGCGACGCGCCCGTGCTTGGCCTCGGGGGTCACCTCGAGTGCCATAACGGACAGAGGCGCGTGGACGAGGCCGACGCCGAGGCCGACGAAGAGCCAGCCGATGAGGGCGACCCAGACCGGTATCGTGGGGAACAGGATGGCTCCGACGGGGATCGCGCCGATGGCCATCAGCGCGCCGCCGATGACCGGGAGCCGACGTCGCAGATGCGGATCATGAATGCGCGCCTGGCCGACTGCCCCGATAGCCCATGTGATCGACCCGAGGGTGACCCACCAGGCGGAGGAGGCCTCGGACCATCCGTGCACGCGCTGGAGGATGAGCGGAATCATGACGGCGAGACCGACCTGTGAGGCCATCGCGCTCAGCCTTGCGAGAATCGCCGAGGGCATGCCGCGGCGGGACATGAACGTTCCGCGAGGCAGGAGCCGGGGCAGCGCCCAGGCAGTGATGCACGCGCCGAGGGCGAAGACCCCGAACTGCGCGGCGGGCGAGGACAGGGCGCCCGCAAGCTGGAGCAGCATGACGCCAATTCCGACAAGCCCGGCGTCTCGCGAGAGGGACGCGAGCATGGGGGAGCGCTGGCCCTGTGCAGTCGGGATCGAGCGCAGGACGTAGGCGATAGGGAGCGCCGCGACCGCAACGAAGAGCGGAACGACGCCGAAGACGTAGCGCCATCCCCACTCCTGGGTCACGTGGCCTGCGATCGCGGGGCCGACTAGCGAGGGCAGGACCCACGCCAACGAGAAAGATGCGAAGAATGTGGGGCGGTGTCGCGGGGAGGCGACCGAACCCACGAGGACGTAGAGCGGCACGATGAGGAGGCCGCCCCCGAGGCCTTGAAGCGCACGCCCGACCACGAAAATGACGATGTTTGAACCGGCAGCGCACACGACCAGGCCGACGGCAAACAGAACCAGGCCCGCGAGCAGGACAAAACGGGGTCCCTTCCACTCCGCCAGCGCGCCCGCTACCACGGTGGCGCTCAGCTGTGTCGCCAACGCCGCGCCCGAGGCGATTGGGTACCACGCGGCGGCGTCGAACGATTCGACGACCGCAGGCATGATCGTCGTGGCGGCGAGCTCCTCGAAGGCCACGAGCGTAATGAGGAGAACTGAGCCGATGGCCAAGCCAATTTCGGACGGCGTCCAGGATGAGTGGGCGGGGGAGGAGGGATCGGCGGTTGGCATGTTCACTATCGTACTCGCGGCACGCGCGACTCTTCGGAAGGCAGGCGTACAATGACACTGCCGCCGCCTGTCTCGCGGATGGTAACTACGAAAGGAATCACAGTGCTTCGCACTCACAACATTGGAACCCTCGGCACCGATCTGGTCGGCCAGACCGTGACGCTCACCGGTTGGGTGGATCGTCGTCGTGACCACGGTGGCGTGGCGTTCATCGACCTGCGCGACGCGTCCGGCATCGCCCAGGTTGTCGTCCGCGACGAGCGCGTCGCCCACGAGCTGCGCTCCGAGTTCGTCCTGAAGGTCACCGGCGAGGTCTGCGCTCGCCCCGAGGGCAACGAAAACCCGCACCTGGCCACCGGCGCCATCGAAGTCATGGGTGACGACATCGAAATCCTGAACACCAGCGCGCCTCTGCCGTTCCAGGTGTCCTCCAATGCTGAAGATTCCGGCAACGTGGGCGAGGAAACCCGCCTGAAGTACCGCTACCTCGACCTGCGTCGTGAGCCCGAGCAGTACGCGATCCGTCTGCGCTCGAAGGTCTCTCGCGCTGCCCGTGAGGCGCTCTACGCCCGCGACTTCGTCGAGATCGAGACCCCGACTCTGACCCGCTCGACCCCCGAGGGCGCCCGCGACTTCATCGTCCCCGCACGTCTGTCGCCCGGCTCCTGGTACGCCCTGCCGCAGTCGCCGCAGCTCTTCAAGCAGCTGCTCATGGTGGCTGGCATGGAGCGCTACTTCCAGATTGCGCGCTGCTACCGCGACGAGGACTTCCGCGCCGACCGTCAGCCCGAGTTCACCCAGCTCGACATCGAGATGAGCTTCGTGGACCAGGATGACGTCATCGAGGTCGCCGAGGACGTCCTGAAGAACGTGTGGGCGCTCATCGGCTACGACCTGTCCACGCCTATCCCGCGCATGACCTACAAGGACGCGATGGAGCGCTACGGTTCTGATAAGCCCGACCTGCGCTTCGGCCTCGAGCTCACCGAGCTCACCGAGTACTTCAAGGACACGACATTCCGCGTGTTCCAGGCCCCCTACGTGGGCGCCGTCGTCATGCCCGGTGGTGGCTCGCAGCCGCGTCGTACTTTCGACAAGTGGCAGGAGTGGGCCAAGGCGCGCGGCGCCAAGGGTCTTGCTTACGTCACGATCGCCGAGGACGGCACGCTGGGTGGCCCCGTCGCCAAGAACATCACCGAGGCCGAGCGCGAGGGCCTGGCTGCCGCGACCGGCGCCAACCCCGGTGACTGCATCTTCTTCGCTGCCGGCAAGCCCACCCCCTCGCGTGAGCTGCTCGGCGCCGCCCGCCTCGAGATCGGTAAGCGCTGCGACCTCATCGATCCCGACGCCTGGGCCTTCACCTGGGTCGTCGACGCTCCTCTCTTCAAGCCCACCGGCGACGCCGAGGCCGAGGGCGACGTCGCACTGGGCCACAGCGCCTGGACTGCCGTCCACCACGCGTTCACCTCGCCCAAGCCCGAATGGGTCGACTCCTTCGACAAGGACCCGGGCAACGCGCTGGCTTACGCCTACGACATCGTCTGCAACGGCAACGAGATCGGCGGCGGCTCCATCCGTATCCACCGCCGCGACATCCAGAACCGCGTGTTCAACGTGATGGGCATCGGCGAGGAGGAAGCACAGACGCAGTTCGGCTTCCTGCTCGACGCCTTCAAGTACGGCGCCCCGCCGCACGGCGGCGTCGCCTTCGGCTGGGACCGCATCGTCTCCCTGCTGACGAAGTCCGATTCCATCCGCGACGTCATCGCCTTCCCGAAGTCCGGCGGCGGTTTCGACCCGCTGACCGAGGCCCCGGCCCCGATTACGCCCGCGCAGCGTAAGGAAGCTGGCGTCGACGCGAAGCCGAAGAAGCGCGGCGAGGAGGCCTCCGAGGAATCCGAGAAGTGATTCCTTCGCCGTGACCTTGTCCACGGAACCCCCATCGGGTACCGACCGGTGGGGGTTTCGTGCACAATGGGTACATGTCGTACGTCGAGATGCACCCCGAGAATCCGCAGGCACGTTTGGTCAACACGGTCGTTGACCTGCTCGAGCGCGGTGGCACGATCGCCTTGCCCACCGACTCCGGCTACGCGATTGCCACGAAGGCGGGCAACAAGGCGGGTATGGACACGATCCGCTCGATTCGTAAGCTCGATGACAAGCACAACTTCTCGCTGCTGTGTCACTCGTTTGCGCAGCTCGGCGAGCTCGTCATCATCGATAATCACGAGTTCCGCACCATGAAGGCGCTCACCCCCGGACCCTACACGTTCATCCTGCGGGGGACCAAGGAGGTCCCGCGCATCATGCTGAACAAGAAGAAGCACACGGTGGGCGTGCGCATCCCCGATCACGTCATCACGCAGGCGATCGTGGAGGCCCTGGGTGAACCCCTGGCCTGCTCGACGCTCATCATGCCGGGCGAGGAAGAGCCGCTGACGGACGGCTTTGACGTGGATGATCGCATCGGACACCTGGTCGACCTGGTCGTCGTGGGGCCCGTGGGCGTCGCCGAGCCGACCACGGTCATCGACTTCGCCGGCGGGGATGCCGTTGTCGCACGTGTCGGTGCGGGCGACATCTCGCTCTTCGACTGAGCGCGTGGCCTTCGAGCAGACGTCTTTTTCGCGCACCGGATTTTGCCGGCTGCGCTGGGAGGTGTCAGACGGAATTTATCGTTACGCCGACGGGCTCCCGATCGTCGGACCGCGCCTTGTCATTGATGGGGTCGACGCTGTTCGCGTCACTTTTCAATGGGGCGCTCAGGCCGCGGCTGACTGCTACGTCGTCCTGAACACGATCACGGATCGGGCGCGCGAGCACCTCGACGACTTTTGCATGTCGATAGGGCCTGGGCGCGGGGATGCGCGGGCGCTCGTGTGCGCGCTTCCCGCGGATGCGATCCTCAGCTATCAAACGGTGATCGTCGGGCCGTCGGGCCTCGACCCCAGCGTGGCTACGGACATGGGGGAGTGGATCCGATTCCTTGACGATGCGTCTCCCGATTCGTCGAATCCGCTCAGGGTCGTGAATGGACGCGGTGCCGCAGCCTCACTCTTTGTTGGGCCCGACGCGCGGGTGGTGTGGCCGTCGCAGGATCTGTCTGCTCCCGAGATGCGTGCGGCGCGTGAACGGGACATCGCTGCAGATGTGAGTGCGCGGCTCTCTGTCACGCGCCAGCATGATGTGATCGTTTATGACGGCGACGCGGATCCGACGTGTACGCTCATCCTTTTCGACGGCGAGATCTGGCGGGGCAACGGCGTCGGCTGGTTGACGCGGCGCTATCCCGGCCTGCGCGTCGTGACGATCGACGCTGGAGATTTGGGCGCGCGCGAGGCGGAGTTGACCGACGTGGACAGTGTCGTGGCGCTGCTACGGGCAGTGTGTGACGAGGCTGGGGCGGGGCCTGTGATGGTCGCCGGCCAGTCCTACGGCGGTCTGGCTGTGTTGGAAGCGGCGCTGCGCAGTGATCTTTCCCTCGATTGTGCGGTCGCTCAGTCTCCGTCCCTGTGGTGGGGAGGAGAGCAACGAGGAGTTGGCGAAGGGACGCTGATGGGCGACCTTCGCGCCGGGAGCGTTCGGCCGCGTAGGGATGTGCAGCTGCGCCTGCAGGTGGGCACGCTGGAACAAACAATGCGCCCCGTGGTCGATTCGTGCGCTGAGCTTGTACGAGGGCTGGGGGTGCCCGTCGACGTGGACCACTACCGCAGCGGACACGACGTTGCCTGGTGGCGCGAGGGCATCGTGCGTAGCCTCGATGGGTGGTGGGCTATCACATACTGACCAGGATTGAGATAGCCAGGTCAATGTGCAGTCTGTAGGTTAGGCTTACCTATACACCTAACAAGATCGACTGAATTGAGGCACTCGTGCACCTGTCGACGCGAATTCGCGCCATCGTTGGCGTCGCTTTGACCGCTCTCGCCCTGGGAGCTTGCTCGTCCACCCAGCCTGCCCCGGCCTCGTCCCCCGAGGCCTCCGCGACGTCCGAGACTTCCGCGACGCGCACCGTCACCGATGCGTCCGGCCAGGAGGTTACCCTGCCGTCGCACCCCAGCCGTGTTGTTACGCTCTCCGAGCCGACGACTGACAACGCGCTCGCCCTCGGTGTCACGCCGATCGGCGTCGTCTCCGGCCGCGGCCAGCAGACCGTTCCCAACTATCTCGTCGATCGCGCGGGCGATATCCCGATCCTGGGCTCGATCGGCACCCCCAACCTTGAGGCCATCGGTGCCGCTCACCCGGACCTGATCCTCGTCGACGGCACGTCGGTGAAGAACAATGACACCGAGACGCTGACCGCTCTGGCTCAGATTGCGCCCGTCTTCTTCACCACGCAAAAGGGTGGCGACTGGCGCGAGACCTTCACCCTGACGGCCGACGCGCTCGGCGTTGCCGACCAGGCTGAGACCAAGCTCGCGGAATTTGACAAGCACGTTGCCTCCGTCAGCGCCCGACTGAAGGACGCCGGCTACCTCGATCAGACATACTCGGTCGTGCGTTGGCAGGGCGATAGCGCGGGCCTCATCCTCAAGGAGCTCCCCGCCGGCCAGGCTCTCACCGCGCTCGGCATGAAGCGTCCCGCAAACCAGGATCGTGACGGCGAGGGCCACTCCGAGCCCGTCTCGCTGGAAAACATCGATCAGATTGACGCCGACTGGATCTTCTTCGGTACGCTCGGCAAGTCTTCGGTGAACAACCCCTCCGCCGGTGGCAACACGGGCGTCGAGGCCTCGGCCGCCGCCCTCGAAGAGGCAAAGGCTACTGTTGGCTTCGATTCTCTCAGCGCCGTGAAGGCGAATCACGTGATCCCCGTCGACGGCTCCCTGTGGACCTCAACCGGTGGTTACCTCCTCATGGACGGCATCATCTCCAGCATCGAGGCCCAGTTTGTCCCGGCTTCCTGAACTCGTGACAGGACAACCCGGGTTGATGACCTGACATGACTACCCGTCGCATCACCAGCGTCGCCATTGCCTGCGCAGTGGCGGCGCTGGTGCTTGCCATCGTGGCGACAGCCTCTCTCGCGCTCGGCTCACGTCAGATCGCTCCCACCGTCGTGTGGGATGCCCTGGTCAACGGGGGCGTCAGTCAGGATGCCCAAGTTGTCACCCAGCTGCGCGTCCCCCGTACGATCGCGGCGCTGGTGATCGGTGCGGCGCTCGGATTGGCGGGTTCCATCATGCAGGCGATGACACGTAATCCCCTCGCCGATCCCGGCGTTCTCGGCATCAACGCGGGCGCCGCTTTTCTCGTTGTGACGGCGACAGCGGCGACCGGAGTCGCTACCCGCACGGTGACGCTCGGTGCTTCCCTCGTCGGCGCGGGGGTCGCGGCTGGTCTTGTCTTCGCGATTTCCGGCAGTGGGGGCGGATCTCGCTCGCGCCTCGCCCTGGCGGGAATCGCTGTGTCCGCTGCCCTCGCATCGCTGACCCAGGCGGTCCTCGCGGCGAATCAGTTTGCGTTTAACGAATTCCGATATTGGGCGTCGGGATCATTAGAGGGCGTCGACATGGGCTCCGTGGTTGCCGCCGGGGCAGTCATCGCATGCGGCGGTGTGGTTGCTGTCTTGATTACGTCGGCGCTGGGCGTTCTTGCGCTCGGCGATGACGCCGCGGTGAGCCTCGGAGTTCGTGTGCGCCTCATTCGCGTGCTCGGGGTTGTAGCCGTTACTGCTCTGGCCGGGGGAGCGACTGCCTTGGGCGGTCCGCTGACGTTTGTTGGCCTCGCAGTACCGCTGATGGTTCGACGCGTTGTCGGCGCTCGGCAGGGCGCGATCGCCCTCTGGTCGACCGTCGTGGGTGCTGCGTGGGTGTGCGCCGCCGATGTTCTCTCGCGTCTCGTGCTGGCGCCTTCCGAGGTTCCCGTTGGCGTTATCGTCGCTTTGATCGGTGCGCCGTTCTTTATCATTGGGGCGCGCGGAAAGGGCATGTCATGAGACCAGCTCCGTCGCGCTACACAATTGTCTCGCTGCGTCGCGTGTCGGTGCGTGTGCACCGGCGCAGCGCCGCAGTCGTGCTCATCGGGTTCGTTCTTCTGTGTGCATTGGCGGTCTATTCGCTCACTCTCGGTGATTATGGGCTCAGCGCCGCCGATTCATTCCGTCGTCTCCTCGGAGACGGTGGGCCTCGAGATGACTTTTTGGGCGTCTACTTCGTCCAGTCCGTGCGCCTGCCGCGTATGCTCGCGGCGGTGGCTGTTGGTGCGGCACTCGGAATCGCGGGGCGCATCTTCCAGACGATCTCAGGCAATCCGCTCGGTAGCCCCGACATCGTGGGCCTGTCCACGGGGTGCGCGACCGGCGCCCTGATTGCCATCATTATTCTGGGTTCGAGCCCCGCCGTCACAGGAATCGGCGCGTTGCTCGGTGGACTCGCCTCGGGCGCGTTCATCCTCGCGTGCGCGGGAGGCATGCGAGTGACGGGAATCCGCGTCGTCCTCGTGGGAATCGGATGTTCGGCGGCCTTGCGGGCGGTCAATTCGCTGCTCATCGTCAAGGCGCCTCTGGAGGCGGCCCAGCGGGCGCAGCTGTGGAGCGCTGGCTCATTCTCGGGCGTCACCATCGCGCGTCTGACGCCTCTGCTGATCGTGATCGCCGGTGTCGTTGCGGTGTGTGCCGTCTATGCGGTTCCCCTCGGACTTGTCGCGATGGGCGATGACATCGCGACAGGGCTTGGCGTCAGAGTGCGTCAGACCCGCGTGCTCCTCATTGTCGTCGCCATTTTGCTTGTTGCGTCCGCAACTGCGGTCGCCGGGCCGGTCGCCTTCGTTGCTCTGGCGGCTCCGCACGTCGCGCATCGGCTGTGCGCGGCTGGGGGAGTCGGATTTGCCTCCTCCGCCCTCGTTGGCGCTGTGCTCGTGCTGGTCTCTGATATCTGCGCTCAAAGGCTTGTGGCTCCCGCTGAGCTCCCAGTCGGCGTTGTGACCGGCGTCGTCGGAGGTCTGTACCTTCTGTGGTTGTTGATTCGTGAGGTGAAATCGTGACGAAGTCTGTCGTGAACCGGGGCCTGAGCGCCCGGGATATCGTCGTCGGCTACGGGAAGAACGCTCCGATTCTCGAGGGTCTTACCCTGGACGTGCTACCGGGGGAGTTGACCGTCATAGTGGGTCCAAACGCGTGCGGAAAGTCGACTCTGCTGCGTTCGCTGGCCCGCGTGCTTGGTGTTCGCAGTGGTGTGGTCGAGCTGGATGGGCAAAGCGTGGGCGATATGAATCAGAAGGCCCTCGCGCGTCGACTCGGGTTACTTGCGCAGTCGTCGGTCGCTCCCGGCGACATGCTCGTCGAGGATTTGGTTGCGCGTGGCCGCTATCCCTATCAGTCCCTGGTCCACCAGTGGAGTTCACGGGACGACGAGGCCGTGGCTCGCGCGATGCGGGACGCTGGGGTTCGCGACCTGGTGGGGCGCCGGGTTGGCGAGCTGTCGGGCGGCCAACGTCAGCGCGTCTGGATCGCGATGTCGCTTGCTCAGGAGACGGACATTCTTCTCCTCGACGAGCCGACGACGTATCTCGACCTGAATCATCAGCTCGAGGTATTGCGCCTGGCGGAGCGCATGCAGCGTGCGGGCACGACGGTTGTTGCCGTTTTGCATGATCTGCATCTGGCGTTCCGATATGCCACTCACCTCGTTTTTATGAAAGACGGACAGATCGTTGCGCAGGGCGCGCCCACGAGTGTGGTGACTCCAGAGCTTGTGGAGCGGGTTTTTGGGGTCGCGTGCCGCATCATCGATGATCCTGAGACGGGTGCTCCACTGGTGATTCCTCGTCGTTGAGGTGCGTGTGTGTCTAAAAATCTCAAATGTTGACCAGCGGGTCATCAGTGAGCATGATTGTTCGATAATATTGCTCACAGTCATAGAGGTAAAGTCGCATAAAATCAGGTAAAATCAGGTGTTGAGCAGGTGTGCCATGAATTTGCTTGTTGCTCGCAATTACATTGTGGGGACGACGCAATAGTATGGTGCTTGTAGCGAGTGGTTACTCGGACACTGACATGATCGTTCCGCGCGTGACTGTGCCGATCGGTTGAGACTATCCCAGACAGAAGGAAACGAATACGCATGACGACACAGGTGCGCTCACAAAGCCGGGGGCTTCGCATGTCCCTGCTTGCACTGACCGCCTCTGCTTCTGTTGTCGGCGGAATGTTTGTCTCCGTTGCCCCTGCCTATAGTGTTGATGGAATCGGCGATGGTGCCGCGCAGTGTGTGACCGCGTCTGAAGAAGGGGCGTCGATCATTGCATCGTCGGTCGTTGCCAGTGGTTCGCAGCTGCATGTGGAAGGCGTCGGTTGGGGTCCCTCGTCGGATGACACTCTGGGATTCGTGATCGTGACGCTTGATGATGGGCACGAGCAGCGTCCCGACGATATTGCGCTTCCGTCCTGGGCTCCCGTGTCAGTGACGCGTAACAAGGCCGCATGGTCGGTAGCAAAGGTTGATGCGGATGGAGCTTTTTCCATTGATCTTGATCTGCCTGCGGCGTGGGTTGTTGGCTCCTCTCACCAGGTGATGATCGGTGACGGTGCGACGGGTAACTATGTCCAGGTTGAGGTGACGGTCGTCGAATCTTCGGCCGAAGTGCCTTCCTGCTCACTGGATCCGACTCAGTCGGCGACCGCCGACGTCGTCGAGCCGAGCGCCGATGATACTGCGGCACCGACGCCTGACGATGCGGCCGTGAATGCGCCCGCAGATCCTTTCGATCCTGCTGGTGACGATACTGGCTCGACGACTAATGGTGAGACGACTGCTTCTGCATCGTCATCGAGTACCCCGGTGGGTGCGCAGACGCAGACGTCTACGGCTTCGCGCGTGGGCGACGCTACTTCGTCTGCGTCCTCTCCTGCGCCTTCGTCTACTCCGTCGTCGGCGGGGGGCGCGTCCTCTGCCCAGGCCTCGACATCTTCCTCCGGTGGAGCCGCTACCGGCGCTGACCCGACGCCCGAGCCTTCCACTTCTTCTGAGCAGCAGAGTGTGTCCGCATCGCAGATTGGCCCCAAGGCGCATTCTGATCAACAGGCGTCTAATCAGGCCGCCCGCGAGCAGGAATCGCGTCTGAATGGCTGGATCCTCGCGGGGGGTGGCCTGCTTGCGCTCCTTGGCGCAATCGTGACGGTCAGTATTGTTCGACGTCCGCACGGTCTGCTGCGCTAACGACGTCTCACCTGGCGCATTGCGGCGAGAATATGTGCATTAACCGATTGGTGTGCGTTGGAAATTAGCATTCATGCGTCACGCCTGTTACTCTAGTTTCGGAACATGTGCTTCTGAGGATTAAGTCACTAAGGAGAACGGTATGCAGCACGCACGGGCTACTTCTGCCCTTGCCGCGCGCGGGCTTGCGGGGCGCAGTCGCTTGATGAGCCTCCTGATGGGCCTGAGCCTGTTCGCTGCCATTGCGCTCGCGATACCCGGATTTGCTGCTCGAGCGGACGGTAATAACGATTCGATTCCCGTTCCGAACACGACGTTTACTGTCACGATCGAGCATGGATCGTCATTCGAGTCGACCTACGGAGAAACCGGCTACTGGGGTGTCATGCTCGATTCGGGCCGCGTCACGCCGGTTGAGAAACCGACCTACACCCGTAATGGCGAGACGGTGACCGTCACGGCCGATGATGTGTGGGTTGCCACCAGTCCGGACAATTACACGCTGACCGTCCCGGTTCCCAACGGCAAGAACAATGTTGAGGGCATCACCTGGGAACCCGGTACGAGCCACACCGTTACCGTCCTCATGTTCAAGGAAGGTCGCTCGCTCGTCGATGGCGATCCGGTCACGTATCACGTGCGCGTCTACCAGCCCGCTAATGACACTGCGCACCCGGCTCATACCGACGCTCCACTTCCGAGCGCGGATCCGACGCACGACAATATCGACGATCCGCTTCCGACCGCCGAGCCTGCCCCCGCGCCGACGACGGAGCCGACCGCTGATCCTGCACCTGCGCCTGAACCAACGACGGAGCCCAGCTCCGATCCTGCGCCCGCGCCCACCACGGAGCAGCCTCCGGCTCCCCAGCCCGACGATCCGCAGCTGCCCGCTGTGCGTCCGACCCCGACTCCCTCTGCAACGCCGACCCCCACCCCGTCGGCGAGCGCGTCTGCTGCAGCTTCGCAGCCTTCCGACACCCCGGTGTCACCCATCACGGACGTGTCGCAGCTGACTGACGCGAACAAGGGTGGCGTCAGTGCGGCCTTCACCGGTGGACAGCTGACGATCAACGTTCCTTCGGATAAGGCCGTCGCTGGTGACTGGGTCAGCGCAAACATCATGCAGACCGGTGAGGCTCGCTGGCTCCAGGTCGAAGACTCCAACCAGGTGTCCATGGACGTGACGGGCCTGCCGATCGGTGATTACAAGGTCGTCGTGGCTAACCGCCAGCATGAGCTGGTCGGCTGGGCTGAGTTCAAGGTCGCCTCGACCGTGGCCGCCGCCGGTACCGGTTCGTCCGTGGATGCGTCGGGTGGTGTGAAGCTCCATGCGGAGATGCTCTCCTCCTCGCTGGCGGGTAATGAATCTGAAGGTCTCAACGGTTACCTTTTGGGTGCGGGTGCCTGCATGCTGATCCTCGGCGGCCTCGTGGTTGTCCAGGTTCTCTCCGGTCCTAAGATTGGCTCTTCCTCGAGTGGGGTCACTCTGTCCTAAGCTAGGTTTCATGGATCTGTTTGATTCTGAATCTGTCGACGAGTCGGGCGTGCCTGCTTTCAATGCAGGCGCGCCCCTCGCCGTTCGTATGCGCCCGACGACTCTCGACGAGGTGGTTGGGCAGTCTCACTTACTCGGTGATGGGGCACCGCTCCGCCGCCTGCTCTCACCCGGTTCGGGTGATGGCGTTGCTGTTTCCTCGGTCGTGCTGTGGGGGCCGCCGGGGACGGGTAAGACGACTCTCGCTTATTTGATCGCGCGTGCGTCTGGGCGACGTTTCATTGAGCTATCCGCGGTGTCCTCCGGCGTGGGCGACGTCCGGCGTGTCGTGGACGATGCGCGTCGCACCCTCGCCAGTGGGGGTGAGGAAACGATTCTGTTCGTTGACGAGGTGCATCGCTTCTCCAAGTCGCAGCAGGATTCGCTGCTTCCGGCGGTTGAGAATCGGTGGGTCGTTCTCGTCGCGGCGACGACGGAGAATCCGTCCTTCTCGGTTATTTCGCCGCTGCTGTCGCGCTCGCTTTTGTTGACGCTGCGCCCCCTGGATGCAGATGTGATCGAAGGGCTAATACGCCGCGCGCTGGCAGATGAGCGTGGCCTCGGCGGCCGCTTCGCGATCACCGACGAGGCAGTGGCTGGCCTTGTGCGCCTGGCGGGCTCGGATGCGCGTAAGTCTTTGACCCTCCTCGAGGCCGCCGCGGGCGTCGCCAGCGACGACGGATCGGGAGAGATTACGGTTGCGAGCGTCGAAGCGGCAGCCAACCAAGCTCTCGTCCGGTGGAGCAGGGATCAGCATTACGACGTAGCAAGCGCGTTCATTAAGTCGATGCGCGGGTCCGATGTGGACGCCTCGCTGCACTATCTCGCCCGTATGATCGAGGCCGGGGAAGACCCGCGCTTCATCGCGCGGCGCATCATGATCGCAGCGTCCGAAGAAATTGGCATGGCTGCTCCCGAGGTTCTTACGACGTGTGTGAGTGTCGCGCAGGGCGTTGCTCTCATCGGTATGCCCGAGGCGCGCCTGCTCCTTGCGCAGGCTGTCGTCGCCGTAGCGACGGCCCCGAAGTCGAATGCGACCTATTTGGCGATTGACCGCGCGATCGCCGACGTGCGTGCCGGACGTGGGGGAGCGGTACCGGAGCATCTGCGTGACGCGCACTATGCCGGTGCTAAGTCTCTCGGCCACGGCGACGGATACCTCTACGCCCACGATCAACCGCACCATGTCGCCGCGCAACAGTACCTTCCGGACGATCTGGAAGGCACCCGTTACTACGAGCCAACCGAAAACGGACATGAGGCGATGCTCACGAAGCGGCTCGGTGTGATTCGCAATCTGCTGAAAAGACGCTAGGATGGAACAGTTGTCCGCACCAGCGGGCACCTGGGGCCTTAGCCGACGGATCGACGCGATCCTGGAGTTGGCCCCATGCCGGGATTCCCGGCATGACATGAGAAACAGGAAGAACAAACATGGCAACGAATCGTTCCCGCAAGCAGGTGCGCGAGTCCCGCGCCCTCGGTCTGGCTCTGACCCCCAAGGCCGTCCGCTACTTCGAGAAGCGCCCCTACGGCCCCGGTGAGCACGGCCGTACCCGCCGCCGCCAGGACTCCGACTACGCCGTTCGTCTGAAGGAAAAGCAGCGTCTGCGCGCTCAGTACGGCATCCGTGAGTCGCAGCTGCGCCGCGCCTTCGAAGAGGCCCGTCGCACCGCCGGCCTGACCGGTGAGAACCTGGTCGAGCTGCTCGAGATGCGTCTCGACGCCCTCGTCCTGCGCGCTGGCTTCGCCCGCACCATCCAGCAGGCCCGCCAGTTCGTCGTGCACCGTCACATCCTCGTTGACGGCAAGATCGTCGACCGTCCGTCGTTCCGCGTGAAGCCCGGCCAGACTCTGCAGGTCAAGCCGAAGTCGCAGACCACGGTTCCCTTCGAGATCGCCGCTGAGGGTATTCACCGCGACGTGCTGCCCGCCGTCCCCGAGTACCTCGATGTCGAGCTGTCCCGCCTCAAGGCGACCCTGGTGCGTCGCCCCAAGCGCGCTGAGGTCCCCGTGACCGTCGACGTCCAGATGGTCGTCGAGCACTACTCGCGCTGACACTAGTCAACTCCGCGCCCCCGAGCGACGCTCGGGGGCGCGGTTTTTTCTTTCATTCCACTGTCCGATTGCGCGCGCCGATGTGTCGTGAGCGGCGCCAACCGTCTAACATGGGGGACTATGCGTACGTCTGAAATCCGCACCCGCTGGCTCGACTACTTCGAGAAGCAGGGTCATGAGATTCGTCCTTCCGTTTCTCTCGTCTCTCCGGAGCCCTCGATTCTGTTCACGATCGCGGGCATGGTTCCGTTCATCCCCTACATCACGGGCGTTGAGCCCGCGCCGTGGCCGCGCGCCGCGTCGGTCCAGAAGTGCATCCGCACGAACGACATCGACAACGTCGGCAAGACGACCCGTCACGGCACGTTCTTCCAGATGAACGGCAACTTTTCCTTCGGCGATTACTTCAAGGAAGGTGCGATCAACTACGCGTGGGAGCTGCTGACCGGCTCGCGCGACGAGGGCAAGTACGGCCTGGATGGCGATCGCTTCTGGGTGACCTTGTGGGACCAGGACGACGAGGCTTTCGACGTGCTGACGAAGCAGATCGGCATGGACCCCAAGCACATCGTGCGACTGCCGCGCGAGGAGAACTTCTGGGACACGGGCCAGCCCGGCCCCGCGGGTCCGTGCGCCGAGTGGCACTACGACCGCGGCCCCGAGTACGGCCCCGAGGCCGTGGGCGGTACCGTCGACCCGGGTGGCGACCGTTACCTCGAGGTGTGGAACCTGGTGTTCGACCAGTACATGCGTGGTGAGGGTTCCGGCAAGGACTACCCGCTGCTGGGTGAGCTGGACAAGAAGGCGATCGATACGGGCGCTGGCCTGGAGCGTCTGGCTTTCGTCATGCAGGACAAGCCCAACATGTACGAGATCGACGAGGTCTTCCCCGTCATCGAGGCCGCCATGCAGATGAGCGGTAAGCGCTACGGTCTGGGCGCCGCTGGCCCTGAGGCTGGCGCTGCCTATGACGACGACGTGCGCATGCGTGTCGTGGCCGACCACGTGCGTTCCTCGCTCATGCTGATTGGCGACGGGGTGCGTCCCGGTAACGATGGCCGCGGCTACGTGCTGCGTCGCCTGATCCGCCGCGCCGTTCGCTCGATGCGTCTGCTGGGTGTCGACGAGGCAACCATGCCGACTCTGCTGACGGCCTCGAAGGATGCGATGAAGGCGTCCTACCCCGAGCTGGAGACCAACTGGAAGACGATCTCCGAAGTCGCGTACGCGGAGGAAGATGCATTCCGTCGCACCCTCAGCGCCGGTACGACGATCCTGGATGCGGCGGTTGCAACGGCGAAGGAATCGAAGGGCGGCCCCGTGATTTCTGGTGCGTCGGCGTTCTCGCTGCACGACACCTACGGCTTCCCGATTGACCTGACCCTCGAGATGGCCGCCGAGCAGGGCGTGTCGGTCGACGAGGAGGGCTTCCGCACTCTGATGGCCGAGCAGAAGGAACGTGCACGCGCCGACGCTCGCTCGAAGAAGACCGGACACACGGATGTTCGCGTCTTCCACGACATCGAGAAGGCGATGGGTGGCGGCTCAACGTTCCTGGGCTACACGGAGCAGGCCGCCGAGGCGACCGTGGAGGCTCTGCTCGTTGATGGTGTGGCGGCTCCCGCTGCGAGCGCGCCCGCCGAGGTTGAGGTCATTCTCGATCGCACTCCGTTCTACGCGGAAATGGGTGGCCAGCTCGCCGACCACGGCACGATCCGTCTCGCTGGCGGTGGCGTCGTTGAGGTTCACGACGTGCAGGCTCCTATCCGTGGCCTGAGCGTTCACCGTGGCACCCTGACCGAGGGCGGCATGACGGTGGGGGAGAAGGCCTACGCCGAGATTGACGGCCAGCGTCGTCTCGCCATTGCGCGTGCTCACACCGCGACCCACATGGTGTACGCGGGCCTGCGTAACGTCGTGTCGGAGGACGCCACCCAGGCGGGTTCGGAGAACTCGCCGTCGCGCCTGCGCTTCGACTTCCGCCACGGGTCCGCTCTTGAGGGCTCGCAGCTGAGCGACATCGAGGCTCTCGTCAACGAGAAGCTTGCCGAGGATCTGGCCGTGACCACGGAGGTCATGAGCATCGATGCCGCGCGTGAAGCTGGTGCGATCGCGCTGTTTGGTGAGAAGTATGGTTCCGAGGTTCGCGTCGTCACCATCGGTGATGGCTTTGACCGTGAGCTGTGCGGTGGCACCCACGTGCCGACGACCGGTCACATCGGCCGCATCACGGTGCTCTCCGAGGGATCCGTCGGCTCAGGCGTGCGTCGTATCGACGCCCTGGTGGGCGACGGCGCATACGAGTTCCAGGCCAAGGAACACGCGCTCGTCAACCAGCTCTCCCAGCTCGTGGGCGGCCGCGCCGACGAACTGCCCGAGCGCATTGAGTCGCTGCTGACCAAGCTGCGCGAGTCTGAGAAGGAGCTCGAGAAGATCCGCACAGCACAGGCTCTGAGCCAGGGTGCCGATCTGGCGGCTTCCGCGAAGGCTATCGGTCCCGTGACCGTCGTCGCCTCCTCGGTCGGTGAGATGCCCTCCGCGGACGCTCTGCGTACCCTTGCGCTCGATGTGCGTGACCGCCTCGG
Source organism: Actinomyces sp. ICM39 (assembly GCF_000282935.1). NCBI lineage: Bacteria > Bacillati > Actinomycetota > Actinomycetes > Actinomycetales > Actinomycetaceae > Actinomyces > Actinomyces sp. ICM39. The sequence continues at coordinate 10,958 of NZ_ALCB01000108.1, read as the reverse complement.
CAATGAGCGCGGGACCGTCGTTGCCCTCGGTGGCGTCGTCGGTGGCAAGCCTTCGCTGGTCGTCGCGACGAACGAGGCAGCGCGTGAGGCGTCGGTGAAGGCCGGTGCGCTGGTTCGCGCCGTCGGCAAGTACATGGGCGGTGGCGGCGGTGGCCGTGACGACATCGCCCAGGGCGGCGGCACCAAGCCCGAGGGTATTGCCGACGCGATCGACGCGATCCGTAAGGAAATCGAGGCTCTGTGAGTATTCGTCGGGGTATTCGTATCGGCGTGGACGTCGGCACCGTGCGTGTCGGCGTCAGCCGGTGCGACCCCGACGGTATTCTCACGATGCCCGTCGAAACCCTTCACAGGGCTCCCGATCTGTCCGATCTTGATCGCTTAGCCGACATTGTGTGTAGCCACGACGCGATCGAGGTGATCGTTGGACTTCCTCGGCACTTACGTGGGGGAGAGGGGATCTCCGCGAAGGGTGCGCGTAAGTATGCGCGCCGCATTAAGAAGCTTGTTCCCGATGTCCGCGTGGCGATGGTCGACGAACGCATGACGTCCAATCAGGCGCATGCGCGTCTTCGTGCATCCGGGATTCCTGAGATTGAGCATCGCAGCGTCATCGACCAGGTCGCGGCGCAGATCATTTTGGAACAGGCACTCGAGCTCGAACGGATGAGCGGTCGAGCTCCCGGTGAGGAAATCATCCTCGAACCAAGTGAAGGAGCGCACGCATGAGTACGCCTCCCCCTTACCCCTTCCGTTCTCGTCGCGAGATTCACTCCGGCGAGCCTAAGGTCTACTCCGACGCTCCGCATGAGAACGCCAGCGTCGAGGCCACGCCAGATGCTGCGCCTACTCCGGCGCAGGGCATGCCTGCGGCGGCTGCGTCCTCGTCCGATAGCGCCGCTGCGCCTGCGCGCGGCACCGGTGTTCGCCAGCGCTCGGCGTCGCTTCCCTCTTTCGACGAAGTGACCGATACCGGAGCGACTCCTCGCGTGTCTGTCTCTGGTACCCGTGCTCGCGGTGGAGCACAGGCCGTCGAGACGCCGTCTGAGACGACCGGCATGCGTTCGCGCAGGCTTGCGAGCGAGCGTCGAGCGGCGCGCAAGCGGAAGCGCCGTCGTCGCGTGCGTTCATTCTTCATCATCGTTCTGGTTCTCGGATTGCTCGCGGGTGCCAGCTACGTCGCCTACGACCAGCTCTTTAATTCCTCGACGACCGCATCGGACGACTTCCCGGGTCCCGGTTCCGGCTCCGTCGAGGTCACGATCGATGAGGAATCGTCGGGTCGTGCGATTGGCCAGACTCTCGTGGATGCCGGGGTCGTCAAGTCCGTGGGTGCTTTCGTTCGCCAGTTTGAAACGAACCGTGCGGCAATGTCGATTCGTCCCGGTACGTACCGACTGAAGCTGCAGATGAGCGCTTCCGGTGCACTCGCCGCGCTGCTGGATGAAACGAACCGCGTTGACTCGACGGTGACGGTTGGGTCCGGTCAGAAGCTGTCGGAAGTCAAGCAGCGCATTGTCGATATCATGGGCGTGTCCGAGGCTGAGGTCGATGCGGCGTTTGCCGATACAGAGGCAATTGGACTTCCCTCCGAGGCTGGGGGAAACGCGGAAGGCTGGCTTCTGCCCGGCTCCTACGAAGTCGGCGAGACAGATACGCCGACAACCGTGATTGCACGCATGGTCAAGGGAACGATCGATGAACTGGACCGCCTAGGCGTTGCACCCGCCGACCGCGAGACCGTCCTCATCAAGGCTTCCATCGTCGACGGTGAAATGAACATCGACAAGTACATGCCGATGGTCGCTCGCGTCATCGAGAATCGTCTGGCTGACACGAACGGTGAGACGAAGGGCATGCTCGGCATGGACTCCACGGTGCTCTACGGCGTTGGCAAGACCAGCGGCGTGCCCGATCAAGCAGACCTCGACAACGACAACCCGTACAACACACGACTGCACGCTGGTCTGCCGCCCACTCCTATCGGTCAACCGAGTGAGAAGGCCATCAAGGCCGTGCTGAACCCCGCCGACGGCACGTGGCTGTACTTTGTCACGGTCAACCTGGACACGGGTGAGACTCTGTTCGCTTCGACGCTGGAGGAACAGGAGAAGAACCGTGAGCAGTTCAAGGCGTACTGCACGGCAAACCCGAAGGTTTGTACTGCATCATGACCTGGGCCGCGGTCATCGGATCGCCGATTGAGCACTCCCTGTCGCCGGTGATTCATCGCGCGGCATGGGCCCAGCTCGGCATCGATGGGTGGGAATATCACCGTCTCGAGCAAGACACAGACTCACTGCCCGGATTCATTGCCGGTCTTGGAGCTGACTGTGCAGGCCTGTCTGTGACGATGCCCTGCAAGCAGGCCGTCATGCCGCTGCTCGATGTGATTGATCCGCTGGCGAGCGCGGTGGGCGCCGTTAATACGGTCGTTCCTTCGTCAGGGGTCCTTGCCGGTTTCAACACCGATGTCACAGGCATCGCGTCGGCCGTGAGGCGTGCCTGTTCGTTGGCGGGGTGCTCCGCGCCATCGAGTGCTCTCGTTCTCGGTGCTCGCGCTACCGCATCGTCCGCGCTTGCAGCGTTGGGCGAGTTGGGGATTACGTCGTCGACCGTCGCCGCGCGCCGTTTTGGCGGTCCAGGCTCTGTTGTGGCGGCGGCCTCGCGGCTTGGAGTCACTATCGAACAGATTCTATGGTCGGATTCCGAGGCGGTGGATCGTGCGGCTTCCAGCGTGGACCTTGTCATTTCCACGCTTCCTGCCTCAGCCGCCGATCCACTCGCCGAGCGCCTGCGGGTTCGGGAGGGACAGATCCTGTTGGATGTCGTGTACTCGCCGCGCGACACCGCATTGCGCCGTGCCTTCGAAAGCGCCGGTGGTGTCGTCGCCGAGGGGACAGATATGCTCGTTTTCCAGGCTGGAGCACAGGTTCAGCTGATGACTGGGCGAAGTCCCGATACAGGTGTCATGCGCGAGGCCCTCGAGGAGGAACTGGGACGTCGCTCGCGGGAGGGTTCGTCGCTGTGATCGTCGGTTGGCTTCCTCCGCAAATCAGTGCGGATCTTTCTCTCGTGTCGGGCTTTCTCACGTGGATTATTGTCCTGGCGTGGCTGTGGAGATCCGGCTGGAAGATCCAGCGTAGGTACTTCATCGAATCGACACGCACGCCATTGACGCGCAATGCGATTGTCTGGAGCGCCGCTATCGTGGGCGCAGTCTTTTTCGTTGCGGCGCAAATGCGCCCCGGCATGCCTGCCGTCATGGCCGTTGCGATGATCGGAGCGCTGAGCGCATACGTCGACGCCCACACGCACCGTCTCCCGAATGCGTACACGGCGGCAATGGCCATTGGCGTCGCGGCTGGTGTGGGAGTTGGCGTGATCATTTCTCCAGCGTGGCAGCAGCGCCTCATCGGGTGTCTCGTTGGCGCTCTGATCTGGACGATTCCGATCGCTCTGTTGAACCGACTCCCCGGTGGCATGGGCGGGGGAGACGTGAAACTCGCACCCGTCTTGGGTGCCATGGCCGGTTCCGTCGGCCTGCACGCGGCGGTTTTTTCTCTCATACTGTCCTTCGTGCTGGCGGGGCTTGCCGCTCTCTGGAAGATCGTGATCGGTTCTGCTGGCACCAAGTCGCGGGTGCCGATGGGGCCTTGGATGATCGGTTCAGCCCTCCTTGCAGCGATTGCTTGGGGTGTCGTTCCGGACTGGTTGTAGGGCACTTGCGCGGCCTCATCGTGGACCACGCCGGGACGTGTGCGCGTCCGGATGGGACAATAGTGCGGTGAGTATTTCGACGCCTTCGTATCAGTCTGAGCCTGTGAGCCTCGAGTGGGGCCAGACGTGGCCTCCGCGTGACGTCTTTGTTGATCTCGCTGCGAAGCGCCGCGTGATCCCCGTGGTGCGCCGGGTGCTTGCCGACGAGTTGAGTGCGGTGGGTGTCTACCGACAGCTTGCGCACGGCAACTATGGAAGCTTCATCCTGGAGTCCGCTGAGCACGGTGGTTCGTGGGGCCGCTGGTCGTTCGTTGGAGCATCGAGCGCGGGCGCGATCGTCGCGCGTGACGGACGCGCGCAGTGGATCGGTTCGCATCCTGAGGGTGCCCTGGAGGAGGGAACTTTCCTCGAGGTCGTGCACTCCGCACTGGAGGAGCTTGCAGCACCCGCGATCGACGGAATGCCTCCTCTGACGGGCGCTCTCGTCGGTTCTCTGGGCTGGGGCATCATCCCCGAGTGGGAGCCGACGCTCGCAGCGACCGCTCCAAAGGAATCCGACATTCCCGACGCAACGCTCGTGCTGGCCACCGAGGTCGCCGCGCTCGACCATGCGACGGGTTCGGTCTACCTGATGGCTATCGCGTGGAACTTGAACGGCTCGGCCGATGGCGTCGACGGAGCGTATCACCGTGCGATTGAGCGTCTCGACGCGATGACCTCGCAGCTGGCAACCCCGATCGCTCCGGCTGTGCTCGGCAGCAGCGGTGCGACGCCGCCGCAGGTACGCCAGCGCACGGCGCGCTCTGATTTTGAGTCTTCCGTGAACGCGGCCAAGCGCGCGATCGAAGACGGTGACGCCTTCCAGATCGTGCTGTCCCAGCGACTCGATGTGTCGACGTCTGCCAGCGGTCTCGACGTCTACCGCGTGCTGCGCACGGTCAACCCCTCGCCCTACATGTACTTCCTGGAGCTGCCTGACGAGAAGGGCGGTCATTTCGAGGTTGTCGGCTCGTCTCCGGAGACTCTCGTGAAGACTGAGCGGCGCCGCGTCTGGACCTACCCGATTGCCGGCTCGCGTCCGCGCGGTGTCGATTCGGCAGAGGATCACCGACTGGCTGCTGAGCTGCTCGAGGATCCGAAGGAACTGTCCGAGCACGTCATGCTCGTTGATCTGGCCCGCAACGACCTCTCGAAGGTCTGCGATCCGGCTTCGGTTGAGGTCTCGACGCTCATGGAACTTAAGCGCTTTTCGCACATTCAGCACATTTCCTCCACGGTGACGGGTGTCCTGCGCCCTGACGCTGACGCCCTCGATGCGCTGGTTGCGACCTTCCCGGCGGGCACCCTCTCGGGCGCGCCCAAGCCTCGTGCCATCCAGCTCATTGACGACTTCGAGCCCGCGGCGCGCGGAGTGTACGGCGGCGTGGTCGGCTACTTCGACCTGTCCGGTGACGCGGATCTGGCGATCGCTATTCGCACGGCCTCCCTGAAGGACGGCGTTGCCTCGGTGCAAGCGGGTGCGGGACTCGTTGCCGATTCGGTTCCCGCCCTCGAGTACGAGGAGTCACGCAATAAGGCCGCCGCAGCGGTCGAGTCCGTCGTGCGGGCGTCGACTCTCGTTCCGCTGTCCTAACCCGGAGTGCGGGATGGCTTGCCCGCTGTGGGCTATTTTTCGCTAGCCTAGGTGAGGATTGATCGTTTCTGCCTGAAAGGGGAGCGTCGTGAGCGTTCTCGATGACATTATCGCCGGGGTCCGCGAGGACCTGAAAGAGCGTGAAGACCGCGTCCCTCTGGCTCGGATCAAGGAGATTGAGGCCCAGATTCCGGAGGCGAAGGATGCGCTCGGTGCCCTGCGGGGCCGCGATGGTGCCGTCAAGATCATCTCCGAGGTCAAGCGATCCTCGCCGTCTAAGGGTGCGCTCGCAGCGATCCCGGATCCGGCCGCTCTCGCGTCGACGTACGAGGCCGGGGGAGCGTCGGTCATCTCGGTGCTCACCGAGCAGCGTCGCTTCAACGGTTCGCTCGCGGATCTTGACGCAGTGCGCGCGGCCGTCGATATTCCGATTCTGCGCAAGGACTTTATCGTTACGCCGTATCAGATCCACGAGGCGCGTGCTCACGGCGCCGACCTCGTGCTGTTGATCGTCGCTGCGCTCGAGCAGAATGTGCTGGTGTCCCTGCTGGAACGCACTCGTTCGCTCGGCATGGAGGCACTGGTGGAGACGCACTCGCGACTCGAAGCCCTGCGCGCGATGGAGGCTGGCGCCTCGATCATCGGCGTCAACGCTCGTAACCTGAAGACGCTGGAAGTGGACCGCTCGACCGTCGAGCAGGTCATCGACGTGATTCCCCAGGATGTCGTCGCCGTCGCCGAGTCCGGCGTCGCGAATGCTCATGATGTTTTCGAATACGCCAAGTGGGGTGCGGATGCTGTGCTCGTCGGCGAAGCGCTTGTGACGTCGGGTGATCCCCGCGCGAGCATTCAGGACATGGTGAGCGCGGGCCAGCATCCCGCGCTGCGCACGGATCGCAAGGCTCGCGTCGCTGCGGCGCGTCAGGAAGGACAGTGATGGAAGCCGAGAACTTTGCTCAAGGACCGTACTTCGGTGATTTCGGCGGACGCTTCGTCGCCGAGTCTCTCATGGGCCCCCTCGAAGAGGTTGAGGCCGCGTGGAAGCGCCTGTGGCGCGACAAGTCGTTCCAGCGCCGTCTGCGCGACCTGTTCCTGAACTACGCCGGACGTCCCTCGCTGCTGACCGAGGCCCCGCGTTTTGCGGCCGACCTGGGTGGCGTGCGTGTGTTCCTGAAGCGTGAGGACCTCAACCACACGGGTTCACACAAGATCAACAACGTGCTCGGTCAGGCGCTGCTCACCAAGGAACTGGGCAAGACGCGTGTTATTGCGGAGACCGGTGCGGGTCAGCACGGCGTGGCCACCGCGACCGCAGCTGCTCTCCTTGGCCTCGACTGCACGATCTACATGGGACGTGAGGACACCGAGCGCCAGGCGCTGAACGTCGCGCGCATGCAGATGCTCGGCGCCGAGGTTATCGCCGTGACGGCTGGATCGGCGACCCTCAAGGACGCGATCAACGAGGCCTTCCGCGACTGGGTGACCAACGTGGAGACGACCAACTACATCTTCGGTACGGCCGCCGGCCCGCACCCCTTCCCGGAGCTGGTGCGCGACCTTCAGCGTGTCATCGGCGATGAGGCGCGCGCGCAGCTGCTCGCCGCCGAGGGACGTCTGCCTGACGTCGTCGTCGCCTGCGTGGGTGGCGGCTCCAACGCGATTGGTTCCTTCACGGCGTTCATCGATGATCCCAGCGTCGAGCTGCTCGGGTGCGAGGCAGCTGGCGATGGCTTCGACACCGGGCGACACGCAGCCTCTATTACCGCCGACGAGGTGGGCGTGCTGCACGGCGCACGCACGTTCGTGCTGCAGGAACGCGACGGCCAGACGAAGGCCTCCCACTCGATTTCCGCTGGCCTTGATTACCCGGGTGTGGGCCCGCAGCACGCGTGGTTGGCGCGCACCGGTCGCGCCTCGTACATGCCCGTTTCCGACGCCGAGGCCATGGATGCTTTCCTGCACCTGTCGCGCACGGAAGGCATCATTCCCGCGATCGAGTCCTCACACGCCCTCGCCGGCGTACGCGCCTGGGCCCGCGCGAAGGTCGAGGCCGAGGGCCCGTTCGCGCCGGGGGAGGAGCCCATCGTGATCGTGACCGTGTCGGGTCGCGGCGACAAGGACGTGGATACGGCATCGCGGTGGTTCGGCTACGGACACGCGAAGCTGCAGGTCATCGACCCCAGCGCCGGCCCGTCGGGCGTTGCCGTCCTGGACGAGAACGAGGAGAAGTGACATGACGCGTGCACCCCATTCAGCTGTCGCGATTGACGCAGCCCTCCAGCGCGGCGACGCTGCGTTCATCGCGTACCTGCCCGTTGGATTCCCGTCGGTCGAGGATTCGATCCGCGCGGGTAAGGTCCTGGCGGACTGCGGCGTCGACGTCATCGAGCTCGGCTTCCCGTACTCGGATCCGGGCATGGACGGCCCGACCATCCAGCGTGCGACCGTCGCCGCTCTCGAACGAGGCACGCACCTCGAGGATCTCTTCCACGCGGTGGACGAGCTGACCTCGTACGGCATTTCGACCTGCTCGATGACCTACTGGAACCCGGTCGAGTGGTGGGGCGTCGAGCGCTTCGCCAAGGACTTTGCCGCCGTGGGCGGCTCCGGCCTCATCACGCCTGACCTGCCGCCCGAAGAGGGCGCGCAGTGGGAGGCAGCGTCGGACAAGTACGACCTCGAACGCATCTATCTGAGTGCTCCCTCGTCCCCCGAGCATCGCCTCAAACTCATCGCAGAGCACTCGCGCGGCTGGGTGTATGCGGCCTCGTCGATGGGCGTGACGGGTGCGCGCGCAGCGGTTGGTGCTCACGTCGCCGACGTTGTTGAGCGTACCCGCGCCGCCGGAGCCGAGCGCGTGTGCGTGGGCCTCGGCGTCTCCAACGGCGCTCAGGCCCGCGAGATCGGCGCTTACGCGGACGGTGTCATCGTCGGATCCGCGCTCGTCAAGACTCTGTTCGACGAGAACATCGACCGTGGCCTGAAGGCCCTGGCTGAGCTCGCCACCGAGCTGAAGTCCGGCGTGAGCGGGGCACGCGCGTGAGCGCCCTCATCGCGGCCGGTATCCCGTCGCCTTCGCAGGGCGTCTGGCACCTCGGGCCGATTCCGCTGCGGGCCTACGGCATTATCATCGCCGCAGGCATGATCATCGGTGTCTGGTGGACCGCCCGACGCTATCGTGACCGCGGTGGAAACCCGGACACGCTGTACGACGCCGCGCTCTGGGCGATCCCGCTCGGCGTCGTCGGCGCGCGGATCTACCACGTCATCACGTCCCCGGACGCCTACTTCGGTCCGGGCGGTGACCCGATGCTCGCTTTCCAGATTTGGCGTGGAGGCCTGGGTATTTGGGGCGGCGTCGCCTTCGGTGCGCTCGGCGTGTATATCGCCGTCAAACGTGCGGGTGTCCGCCTCGGCCCAATCGCCGACTCCCTGGCTCCGGCTCTGCTGATCGCCCAAGCGATCGGCCGTTGGGGAAACTGGTTTAACCAGGAGCTTTTCGGCGCCCCGACGACCATGCCGTGGGGTCTCCAGATCGACGCTGCGCACATGCCGGCCGGATACCCCGCGGGGACGCTGTTCCATCCGACGTTCCTCTACGAGTGCCTGTGGAACCTTGCCGCCGCCGCGCTCATCGTGTGGCTCGACCGGCGTCACCGCTTCGCCGGGGGACAGGTGTTCGGTCTGTACCTGATGGCCTACACGGCCGGCCGGTGCTGGATCGAGATGCTGCGCATCGACGACGCGCACAGAGTCTTGGGCCTGCGCCTCAATGTATGGACGTCCCTGCTCGTGTTCGCACTGGGAGTGCTCGTGTTCGTTATCGCCGGCCGGCTCGGACGCCCGACACGCGTTGTCGCTGAGACGACTGCGGATAACGCGGACGGAGAAGGCCAAGACCTGCACACTTGCGCCGGTGAATCCGATGCTGACGATGTTGTGGGGACCAGCGTGAGTGAGGATGAATCTGCTGAAGAGAGCACTCTCGAGCAGTTTTAGACTCGCTCCGTGCTCGCAATCTGTGTGCCAGAGGTCCCACCACAGGTGGATTCATGGGAATGATCACGTCGCCCCGCTGCTGATCTTCCTCGTCAGAACAGGGGTTGGAAGGTAAACTTTTACTTATGCGTCGAGCTAAGATTGTCTGCACTATTGGACCTGCCACTGAATCCCCTGAGCAGCTCCAGGCACTGGTGGACGCCGGCATGGATGTCGCGCGTATCAACCGGTCGCATGGGAAGGCTGAGGAGCACGAGGCCGTCATTGCGCGCGTGCGAAAGGCGTCTGCGACGTCCGGCCGCGCGATTGCGGTTCTTGTCGACCTCCAGGGCCCCAAGATCCGCCTGGAGACGTTCCAGGACGGCCCCCAGGAACTGAAGATCGGTGACACCTTCACCATCACGACCCGCGACGTTCCCGGCACCAAGGAACTCGTCGGTACGACTTTCAAGGGTCTGCCCGGTGACTGCGCCCCCGGCGACCGCCTGCTGATCGACGACGGTAACGTCGCGGTCCGCGTCGTTGAGGTCACCGAGACCGACGTCGTTACCCGCGTCGAGGTTCCCGGCATGGTTTCGGACCACAAGGGTCTTAACCTGCCTGGCGTCGCCGTCTCCGTCCCTGCGCTGTCTGAGAAGGACAAGGAGGATCTGCGCTGGGGTATCGAGCAGGATGCCGACTTCATCGCGCTGTCCTTCGTGCGTTCTGCCGAGGACATCAAGGATGTCCACGAGATCATGGACGAGATGGGCAAGCGCATCCCGGTCATCGCCAAGATCGAGAAGCCCCAGGCTGTCGAGGCGCTGGAAGACATTATCGAGGCTTTCGACGGCATCATGGTCGCCCGCGGTGACCTCGGTGTCGAGATGCCCCTCGAGGCGGTCCCGCTGGTTCAGAAGCGCGCGATCGAACTCGCTCGTATTGCTGCCAAGCCCGTCATCGTCGCGACGCAGGTCATGGATTCCATGATCAAGAACCCGCGTCCGACGCGCGCCGAGGCCTCCGACTGCGCCAACGCGATCCTCGACGGTGCCGATGCGGTCATGCTCTCCGGCGAGACCTCGGTCGGCGCGTTCCCGATTGAGACGGTGCGCACGATGGCCGCGATCATCGAGTCGACGGAAGAGAACGGCGGCGAGCGCATCGCGTCGATCCCCGGCTTCTACGCCGACCGAGCCGGCGTCATCTGTGAGGCCGCGGCGCGTATCGCCGAGCACATGGATGCCCGCTACCTGGTGACCTTCAGTCAGTCCGGCACCTCCGCTCGTCTGCTGTCGCGCATGCGCCGCCCGATCCCGATGCTGGCCTTCACGCCGCTCGAGTCGACGCGTCGCCGCCTGGCCCTCTCGTGGGGTATCCAGACGTACCGCGTTCCCGAGGTGCAGCACACCGACGACATGGTGTGGCAGCTCGATCAGGTCGTCCAGTCCGCGCACCTGGCGGACATCGGTGATCAGCTGGTCATCGTTGCTGGTATGCCCCCGGGCATTGCCGGCTCCTCGAACATGCTGCGTATCCATGAAGTCGGAGATGAGGCCGACTACGCGATTGGCGGAACCCGCCACGCGTGAGATACGTGAGTAGCGGGGGCGCCGGCATCAAGCCG